>SUVS01000063.1 GCA_015061885.1 Lentisphaerota bacterium | reverse complement strand
AAATGGATAAATGCCAATAAAAGGTTTGGAAAAGGGTGATGGGGTTTGGGGAAGAGGGAAAGAACCTTTCCTGAAAAGGTTTTTCCCTCTTCCCCAAGGATTCCCGATCAACCTTTATCGGGAACAGTGCGTAAAAAGTAAGGTGGAAAATGGCAAAAAATCTGGTTTTGAGCCGCCGGACACGGCTGGAATTTGTAGATTTGATCGACGATGAGCGATTGGAGTTGGCGGCCAATGAGCTTGACCGTTTGGTAATGACCCGGTTTGCAGGCAAGGTCGATCCTGATCTGGCGGTGGATGTGTTTTTTGAAATCAAGGAAAAAGCCAAAGGTTTTTCAGTAAAGGCAGCAGAAAAAGCCTTGGTCTTTACTGCACCTACATCGTTGGAAATACTCTATGCCGTGTATGATTTTGCCGAAGAATACCTCGGTTACTGCTTTTACGAACCGGGCATTGATAATCTTGATGAGTTTGGCGGCAAAGTTCTGCTGCCGCTGGATAAATACCTTATCCGCAACCGGGTGCCGGCTCTGCCGCTCCGGGGGCTGGTGCAGGAATTTCCTTTTACCGATGAAGATTACATCATTGCTGACTGGATGGTGAAAAACAAGCTCAACTTGCTCCAGACATGGCTTAAATATTATGTGAATATTCCGGAAGATATGCTGGATTATTTTGAATTGCGAGGTATTGAAATTACCGGCGGCGGACACAATTTCAGCTTTCTTATTCCGGCAGAAAAATATGCGGAAAGCCATCCGGAATTTTTTGCCGAACGCAACGGTGAAAGAATTAAGCCCTCTTCCAGCAAAAGTGCTTTGCTTTTAAGTGAACAACTTTGCACCACCAATACGGAATTGCGGGAAGAACTGGTTAAAAACATCATAGAACTCAGCAAAAAACATCCGCGGCTCAAATCGCTGGGATTATCCCCCAACGACGGTTTCGGCTGGTGCGAATGCAAAGAGTGCTCAAAACTCTACGATAAAACAAAAAAAGGTGATCTTTACAACCTTTCCGAACATGTCCACGAGGCTAATAAAATCTATCACCAGCTGGTAAAATATGTCAACCGGCGGTTGCGGGAAGAAAATTGTACGATAGATCTCGGCTTCGGTGCATACATAAACTACTGCCGCCCCAGTGAAGGCATGACAGTTGATAAAGGTATGCGCAGCGGTCTTGCCAACTATTGGCGGTGCATAAACCACAAGATCAATGATCCGGAGTGTCCGGTAAATTCCAATTATGCCAAAGATCTGCAACGCTGGATGAAAGTCAAAAACGGCGGTCTGTTCGGTATTTACGAATATTATATGGGAGTAAATTTCTACATTTCGCTGCCGATGGTCCATACCGATGATATTTTTGATGAAGTTAAATTTTATGAAAAAGTCGGTGTTGACAGTCTCGTAACGCAGTTCCACGTCCCCCACTGGCACGTTTACGGCATCAACTTTTACTGCATGGCCAACGCCTTGTATAAAAAGAGCCGTACTGCCACCCAAAAACGCATGTGGAACGCTCTTTTCGGCAAAGATGTTGCCGAAGGCAAACGCTTTATCAAAGCTGTGCACAAGTTGGTGCAGAGTGCGGGCACTTGCCACATACCCTACCCCTACGCACTGTTCAACCGCACCCGACTTGAGGACTATGTGAAACTTCACAAAAAAGCTCAAGTTCTCTGCAAAAAACTCCCCCGGGATGAGTACCGGCAGGATCTGGTGCTGTGGATGGAATATCTGGTACGCTTCAAGACTTTCTTCGACGATTACCATGCCGGAAAAGCCGGAGTCAAAGAGCTGGAAAAATTCCGCAAATGGGCAAACGATAAGTGCTCCGGCAGAAGAATATTGCGTTTTCCCTCGTTCAACCGTTATACCGAAAATATCGGTAAGATGATTTCTGAAGGCAGAAAGTGGCTCCACTTCGGGCTGGATTGGGAAGATGCTTATGTAGTTAAACACAGTCAAACAATTCTTAAATAAATAAAGGAACGATATTTTATGAAAAAGAAACCTGCTTTTCTGACTTTGTCTGGTAGAACAATTCTTGAATGGGTGAACCCCGTTGCCGATGAACAGCTGGAACTGGCAGCAGACGAACTCAACCGTTTGGTATTGACCCGCTTTACCGGCCGCAAAGAACCAGACCAAACTGTGGATGTGGTCTTTGAAGTCAAAGCTGATGCCAAAGGTTTTTCGGTAAAAGCTGCGGAAAACACGCTCAAATTCACCGCCCCCACGGCGTTGGAGATCATCTATGCGGTGTACGATTTTGCCGAAGAGTATCTCGGCTACACCTTCTTTGAGCCCGGCGTGGACACGCTGGAAACTTTCGGCGGCAAAATTCAGCTGAAAACCACCGGATACCTTATCAAAAACCGGGTACCGGATCTGAAAGTCCGCGGCTTTGTGCAGGAGTTCCCGTTCAGCGAAGATAATTATGTTATCGGCGACTGGATGGTGAAAAACAAGCTCAATTATGTGGAAACCTGGATGAAGTATTACGACCACATCGACCAGGATATGATCGACTTTTACCGCATCCGGGGTATTACCATCGAAAGCGGTCACCACAACTTCAGCTACCTCATTCCCGCTGAAAAATATGCTGCCGACCACCCGGAATTTTTTGCCGAACGCAACGGCACACGCATCAAGCCCTCGTCCAGCAAAACTCCCAATGCCCTGATGTTGAGCGAACAACTTTGCACCACCAATCCTGCTTTGCGGGAAGAACTGGTCAAAAACCTTATTGAATACGGCAAAAAACACCCCGAAGTCACCAACGTCGGCTTGATTCCCAACGACGGTTTCGGCTGGTGCGAATGCGAAGAGTGCAGCAAATTCTACGACAAAAACCGCAAAGGCGAACTTTACAGCCTTGCAGAACATGTCTATTTGGCAGGCGAAATCTATCACGATCTGGTAACTTATGTCTGCCGCCGCCTCAAGGAAGAAGGGTGCACACTTAATGTAACACTCTGTGCCTACATCAACTATTGCTACCCCACCGAAAATATGTACCTCGAAAAAGGTATGACTGTGGAAATGGCAAACTACTGGCGGTGTATCAACCACAAGATCGACGATCCCGATTGCCCGGTCAACTCCCGTTACGCCAAAGATATTGAAGCGTGGACCAAAGTCAAACGGGGCGGTAATGTGGTCATTTACGAATACTTTATGGGGGTGAACTTCTACATCTCGCTGCCCATGGTGCATACCGATAAGATCTTTGACGAAGTTGCGTTCTACAAAAAGACCGGCGTGGACGGCATCATCACCCAGTTCCACTTGCCCCACTGGAGCGTTTACGGTATAAACTATTACACCATGGCAAACGCCATGTACGGCAAAAAGCGTCCGGCAGTTTTGAAGAAACTCTGGCAGGCACTCTTCAACGACGATGCCGCCGAAGGCAAACGATTCTACGCCAAGCTGGATAAACTTGTCCACTCTGCCGGCAAGTGCCACATCCCCTACCCCTACAGTCTTTTCAGCCGCACCGAACTCAAAGACTACAAGGCCATGAAACGCTGTGCCGAAAAGCTCTGTGCCAAGATGCCGCGGGATGAATTCCGCAAAGACCTGGTTTTGTGGATGGAATATCTGGTACGGTTCAAGACCTTCTTCGATGATTACAATGCCGGAAAAGCCGGGATCAAAGAGCTTAAAGCCTTCCAGAAGTGGGCTCAAAACAAATGCTCCAAGCGGCCGGTCTTGCGGATGAGCACCTTCAACAGCTATACCAACAAGATCATCAAGCAGCTGGAAGAAGGCAAAAAGTGGGTGCACTTCGGGCTGGATTGGGAAGATGCGTATGTAATCAAACACCATAACGGAATCTTGAGCAAAGACGCCTGAACAATAGAATCAAAACTTATAACAGCATCCGTTGAAATAGTCCGGCGGGTGCTGTTATTTATAACCGATAAAGATTTTTTATGAAAAATTTACTGGCGGATAAAATCGCAGTCATAACCGGTGCCGGGGGCGGCATCGGCCGGGCAACGGCGTTAATGCTGGCAAAAAAGCAAGTCAAACTTGCTTTGCTGGGAGGCAATAATATAACTAATTTGCAGGAAACCTGTTACCTTGTCCGGCAACATACAGAATGTATAATGCTGCCCGGGGATTTGACGCAGGAAGATTTTATCAAAGAAAGCATAAATAAAGTTATTGAAGTATTTAGCAATATTGATATAGTAATCAACAATGCCGGTGTTGCTCAAAGTACCCCCTTTGAAGAAATCACCCTGCAAGAGTTCGATAAAATCATGGCGATCAACCTCAAAGTACCATTTATGCTTACTCAAGCGGCATTGCCTTATTTGAAAAAGTCTGATGCGGCAAGTGTAATCAATATAGCCTCGGTAGTCAGCCACGCCGGATACCCGCTGCAAAGCATCTACACAGCCAGCAAACATGCTCTGCTGGGCATGACCAAAAGTCTGGCGGCGGAGCTTTATAAGGAAAATATAAGAGTTCACGCTATCTCCCCCGGTGGAGTTTATACTAATATGGTGAAAATCTCCCGCCCCGACCTGACCGGCGACGGGATGATCCAGCCGGAGGAAGTAGCTGAAATCATCGAATTTCTGCTGACCCACCGGGGCAATGCAGTTATTGACGAAATACTGCTGCACCGTGTCAACAAGCAGCCGTTTCTGGTTTAACACAGCAAGTTTTGACGGAAAAATTTATAAAAAATAAAATATCTGTTTGCTTTTTCCAATAAGTAGTGGTATTGTTTAAACAAATAAATCTGTAACGATTCAGAAGATATTTTTTTATGAATATATCGCTTACAACATCAACCAAAAGAGCGACTCTTGCCTCCATGGCACGGGAACTTGGGCTTGCCGCCTCTACGATATCATTTTGTCTTTCCGGCAAAGCTGCTCAATACGGCATCAAGGCTGAAACAGTAAAATTAGTGTGCGACCACGCCGCCAAAGTCGGTTACATAGTAAATTCAGCAGCCCGCCAGCTGCGGGGGCAGAGTGCCTCGCCGGTCGGGATTTTGTTTGACCCCAAATTAAGTGCCGGGGAAATGCCCATGAACGCCTTGAATCACGCATTAACTGAACTCAAAAAGCGTAATATCGAAGTACGGGTAGTAGCCGCCCCCACCTGGCAGGGTACAGTGCAGCTCCAGCAGTTGGGTTGCCGGAAGGCGATCGTATTTTCTTCTTTTGCCGAAACGCCCGGTACGCTGGAAGATCAGGCTCAATCGCTCCAGCAGTATTATTCGGCGGCATCAAATATCAAACTCTACTGTGTGAACTATTCTTTTCAGCAATCTGAAAACCCCATTTTCCCCAACATTATCCGTATGGGGATAAACCGCGGATTGGTAAATCAGGCGTTGAATGATTATCTTTTGCAGCAGAACAAGGGCGGTAAGATCATGCTTTCCACCTGGAGCAAAATAAAAACCGATCCCCAACATCACATTGTTGTCAACCACAATATAAATGATTCGACCTCGCCCTTTGAACTGGGTAAACTTTGGGCACAGCAATATCTGGAAGCAAGTAAAAAAGAGCGTATTTCCGCAATTATGACCGGGGATGACCGTATCAGTGCCGGATTGCTTACAGAATTATTGAAAAATAATGTGCAAGTGCCGCAGGATGTGCGATTGATAAGTTTTGACAATCTTGGTTTTGGTGAGTTTTTGCCGGTACCGCTGACCAGTTGGTGCGTACCGCTTCAAAAGCATGTTCAAATCGCTTTGGATAATATTCTGGATAATAAACCGATACCGGAAAAACTGGTCAGCATACCGGATTTTTCGTGGCGGAGCAGTTCGGGATTCACCCCGGATGAACAGCAGGAATTTATAAATATAATCAGTAAATTATGTAAAAAATAAATAAATTGGAAAGGAGAAAAAAATGATCAAAAAACTTTTTTGTATGTTTTTGGGAGTGCTGGCGTTGTCGCTGGCAGCTGATCCGGTCATACTGAAAAACGAGTTAAAGTTTGACACTGCCGCCAGAGGATCGACTTCTGTAACCTTGGAAGTCCCTGCCCTGCAAGTACCTGCCGGCAAAATCGCGGTATTGAAATTCAATGGACGCATTGCCCATACTGCCTACGCCGGTTGGGGCAATTTGCTGCAGATCGTCCTCAACAACAAAGTTTTAGCTGGCAAGACCGCCGGAGGAAATGACCGGGTGCTTTTCCGCAGCAGCGAAATAAAAACCTCCAAAGCCAGAACACCTTCCCTGCCCTGGTTCGGCAAAAACCGCAACAATACAGCGCTGGTAGTATTTTACGCTCCCGAAAATACCGAAAAACTGCCGCCGCAGATACTCAATGACCGCGATAAAGGCTTTGACTACACCATCCGCATCGACGACCTTTTGGCAAAAGGCAAAAAAAATCAGCTCAAATTAAACTATCTTTTGCAGAAACGGCATGTGCAGAACCGCAATCTGCAGCTGGTTCTGCGTAATATCGCCATTGATTTTATCGATCCCCCCGCAGCCGCCGCTTTACAGCAGCCAGTCATGAAAAATGGCGAACTGATTCTCGGCAGCCGCATAGCCATCGACGCACCGACTTCCGGTACTACGGAATTGAAAATTAACTTTCCTGCCGTAAAAGTCCCCCTCAATAAAGTGCCGGTTCTGGCATTCAACGCCCGCATTGCCACAGAAGCTGTGGGCGGCTGGAACAATTATCTGCAGCTGCGTTTGAACAACCAACGCATCGACCGTGAAAATGCCGACGGCGAATACCGGTTGCTCCATCGCGGTATTTACATGCAGAACAGTTTGCCCAGAGAAGTCAACCGCGATTGGTGGCGCGGCAAGAAAGGCGAACAGGCTCTGCTGATGTTTTTTGCCCCCGAAAGTGCCAGCGAACTGGATAAGCGTGTGACCGGCAACCGGGAATGTAAATATGATTATGAAATCGACATCAGCGATCTGGTCAACCGTCTGGAAATCGGTGCCGACGACCGGATCGAAAGCAATAAACCCAACACCTTGCAGTTGAATTACTCGCTGATGCGCCGTTTTGTGCAAAACAAAAATGTCCCGTTGATCATCAAAAATTTGCGGATCAAATTCATCGACAAAGATCAGTTGGAAAAAGCCCGGCCGCAAACCCCTGCCGCAGTCATAGACCGCCAAGCCGAAAACCCCGTTGCCAGCCTTGCCGGTAACGGTGCTGTACTCGAAGCAGCTGCCAACGGAGCTTTGCAGCTGAAGCTGCTGGGTGAAACTCTTTTTATGGACAGTTTTTTCAGCTATCCGGCAAAACCGGCAATGAAGTTCAACGCTTTCGGCAAAAACAGTTCGGCAAATGCTGAAGATTGGCAGGTAAAAATCACCCGTTCCGGCAATATGCTCCTTATCACCGCCCGCAGCGGAGCTTTTGAGATCCGCCGGGAAATAACCTTCAACGGCAAGCGGTTCAACTTTCGTGACAAAATCAAAAATATCTCCGGAAAAAATGCCGGTCTGGCATTTTTTGACCGCTTTTCCGGCACTACGGTCAAAAGACGGGCAGTCAAACTGGCGGGACAAGCCGATATCAGCGGAACTGTGGATTTTTTCGGCTCCAGCAACCCGACAGTTTTTCTGCCGGGTAAAGCCGCTGCCTGGGGCGTAGTTTACGAAGATACCCTCTCCCGTGCCCAACTGCAGTTACGCAGTCAGGGCGGTTTGTTTGAAGCCGGTTCTGTGGGCTGCGGAGCAAAGCCTAACGATACGATCGAGCGGGAATTTGCGATTTATCCGGTTGCCAATGGCGACTATTTTACTTTCATAAATCAGGTACGCCGCGACTGGGGCATGAACAAGTTCACAATCCCCGGCACACTTGCTTTTTCGCCCCGTGGTCAGCAGCCGGAAAAACCCAATACCCTCAATGTAATAAAACCGTGGTTTGAATTTTGCTATTACGGCAACAACAGCGATCTGGACGGAGCTTTGATGAGCCGCCGGGAATTTACCGACAAGGCCCAAAAACAGATAAAAAAATTGCGTTCACAGAGAGCAGATGTCAGAATTTTTGCCAGTATCGAAAACAACCTGGTGCCTTTTGACTGCCGCAAGTATGAATGGGCAAAAAAAATTCGTCAGAAAGGCGTAAAAGAATCCCGTGGAGCTGCCGGAATCCGGTACGGTCAGTTTCTCAGCAAAGAGCTGACTGCCCAGCTGGATAAAGTAACACCGCTCAAAGACTCCATAATCCGCTCCGCCGACGGCAGAGCCATGATCGACAATATGTACCCCAGCACCCCGGTGATCAATCTGATGGTACAGCCGGAACTGGGCAACAGCCGTTACAAACAGATGATCGAACAGATAGATTTCCTCATGGACAAAGTCGGGGTAGATTCCATTTATATTGACCAGTTCCAACCCTACATCATCGGCGGATTCAGCGAAAACCGCTGGGATGGGCGCACCATTGAGCTGGCAAAAGATGGTTCCATCAAGCGTTACCGTTACAGCTATGCTCTGACCGGTGCCACTGCCCGGGCGGCGATCATCAAACACATAACCGATAAAGGCGGACTGGTGCTGACCAACGGTCAGAGCATGAGCCGTGAAGAACAGAGTTTGCCCCGGCTGGCTTTTCAGGAAATGGAAAACGACTCCGTAAATCCGCTGCTGTTTATGAACGAGTGCCCGCCGGAATTCCGTTGGCAGAGCATCAGCCATCTGGGCTGCCCGGTGGCGCTGGGGATCCGCCCCCGCAAATATCTGGATGTGACCCGCCGCCCCAACCGTGCAGCGGAGGTACTGACCAAAGGGGTAATAACTGCACTGCGGAACGGATTGTTATATTATGTATATATCTACGACATAAATACCGACGGCCAAAGCGATTCCGGCAGTTTTGATATGTTTGAACGCATGTATCCCTTTACCCCGGTGGAACTCAATGCCGGATTTATGATCGGCAAAGAACGCATAATTACAGCTGTATCCCGCACATTCAAAGTAAGCGGCAGCGGCAAACCGCTTTGCACTCACTATAATAACCGGGGAATCCCCTCGGCAAAGGGTTTCACGATCACCGGCAAACCGGGAGCATGGCAGGTAAAAGTGCAGCTTAAAGACTGGAATGAAATTGCAATAATTGAAATAAAATAAAAGAAAGGTCAAAACAATGAAAAAAACTTTTACACTTGCAGATCGTCACAATGGCGATCAAAGTCTTGCCCACAGGCAAAGTAAATCATACTTCACCCTTATTGAACTGTTGGTGGTCATTGCTATTATTGCTATTTTAGCAGCAATGCTCCTGCCGGCGTTATCTGCTGCCCGGGAACGGGCCCGGCAGAGTTCCTGTATAAGCCGCCTCAAGCAGCTTACTCTGGCGGAGATCATGTATTCCGGTGATAACAGTGATTATGTATGCTGTTTCTGGAATACCGGCAGGGACCGCTATTATGTTGATGAATTCGGCAACACCAGTGTAGGGCATGCCTCCACAACCAATGTGATCTGGCTGCTGGGTACCGGTGGTTATTTCGGAGCAACATACACCTGGTCGAACAACGCAAGTATGGCTCTTACTCACGCCAACAAAAAAGATTATGTGTGGCTCAAAAACAATATTTTCACCTGCCCCAGCGATACAGTAAACTCCAAAGTCGACAACGGTACAAGCTCTTATATAGAGTATAAGTTTGACGATGTGGCAGCTTACGGCGGAACTACCGGCAACGGTGAAAACTACTCCGGCAATTCCACTCTGAAAAAATATGAAAATGCCCCCCGGGTGATCGTCGGCAAACATAATCCGGACAACACCATCTGGCTGGATTCTTTCCGCAGTGATGATGTAACTGGCTATACCCTGAATCACCCCGGCGGCCAGGTAAACTGCGGTAAACTCGGCGGCCATGTTGAAACCGGCAACGCATTGCCGCAACCTGCCAAAGCCCAAGTCCATGTTTTGACCGTTTTCGACAAACTGCAGCTCAAGTAAGTCCAATTAAATCAAACTATATAGCAATAAAAACTGTTTTATAACTTGAAGTTTTGCGAAACTGTGCTATATTATGCTTTCAGTCATTGTAATTTGGACTTTTAAACCTAAAAAAAAGGAAATCATATCATGAAAAGAACCTATCAGCCGTCCAATCGCAGAAGAAAACGTCGTCTGGGCTTCATGGCCCGTATGGCTACCAAAGGTGGCCGTCTTGTCCTGAAACGCCGCCGTATGAAGGGCCGTGCAAAACTTTCTGCGTAACAGATACGATGGAATGTTCCGGCGAAAAAGTACCGGCAATCCGGCATCGCCTGCTGAAAAGCGATAAGTTGACCCTCAAATCCGATTTCGATGCGGTAAAAGAGTCAGGACGCTCCGCAGCAGGTCTTTTATTGGTAGCCGCCGCAGCCGATACAACTGATAACAGCCTGAAAGCTGGAGTTATATGCGGAAGAAAGTTTTGCATAAGAGCAGTTGTCCGCAACCGGGCGAGAAGACTGGTTTGGGAGAGCTTCCGTTTGCTCAAACCGCAGATCAAGCCGTGCCGACTGGTGTTTATTCCACGCCAACGCATCAAACAAGCCAAGTGTGCGGATGTGCATCGGGAGATGGAAAAACTGCTCAAGAAACTGAATCTGCTCCGGAACTCGGACGATTGAGCCGGGCGGCAATCGCCTTGCCGCTTTTGCTTATAAGGGTCTATCAGTTGACCCTTTCGCCGTTTATAGGCCAATGCTGCCGTTTCACCCCCAGTTGTTCAAGATACGCCACTGAAGCGTTGAAAAGACACGGTTTCTGGTACGGCAGTATTCTGACGATTTACAGGCTGATACGCTGTCAGCCATTCTGCAAGGGAGGTTACGATCCGGTGCCGCCACGCAAGATAAAGAAAAACAGCAGCAAAGCCCACGCTGATCGGGCACAACACTGAAAACAGTTGAGTTTTCCGGGTTCAACATGTTAAAGAACAGCTCAACTGAAAAAACTTTTAACGAAAGAGTTCTATTTTGAATTGGGATAGACAAAGCATCATAGCAGTGGTTCTCGGTGGAGCTGTCCTCGTCTGGTGGTACGCCTTCGGAGCCAAAATGTTTGAAAAACCCGCCTCCCCTGCCCCTGCTCCGGCACAACAAGTTCAAGCTGCCGCGACAGTCACATCGCAAACGCCCGCGGCCGCACCGGTCAAAACAGTGCAGACTGCCGGCATCAAACCGATGGATAAAGTTGTAATATCGGGTGCAGAAACCAGTTACACGATCCAGCCGGTTACCGGAGCAGTTCAAAAGATAAGTTTTGATAAAAAAATCCAGAAAAATGCCAAAGGCGAAATTCTGGAACAGCTCAACGAAAATAATCAGAACAACTGGCAGGGAACTTTCGGGATCACTTCCGCAACCGGAAACCTCAAAACCGTAAAAGTACTCCAAAGCCGGAAAATCAATAACAATGAGTATATACTTTCCCGCCTGATGCAGGACAGTGCAGGCACGGAATTTACCGTAACGCAGACCTTCAAAGCTCTGGATAACTACCGTATGCAGGTAAATACGCTTATCTCCAATCCCGGGACCAAAGCTATTCCGGTGGGGGCCTTGAACATTTCTGCCGGTGAATTGACACAGTGGTACAAACTTTCCGGCGATGCCAAAAGCAATTCAGCCGAACTGCATACTGTGGAGTATTGTCTGCTTAAAGGCAAAGTCAAGAGCGAAGATGCCAATGCAGATGATGATGACTGGCAGGAATTAAACGGCAAAAGTGTCCGCTGGCTGGGGACAGCAAACCGTTTTTACGCCCAACTTTTGAGTTGCAGTGAACCGGTAACACTTGCCGTTGAACGTGCAAGTCTGGGCAATAAAGAGTATGTTGTTCATACTGCCGCCCGGCTTGACGGATTCACCCTCGCCCCCGGAGCAAGCAAAGAATTCACATTTACCAGTTATTTCGGCCCCAAAGAACCGGCAGCTTTGCGTAAATTTGACTCTGAAGCCTCCAAAGTGATGCACCTGGGTTGGTTCCCAATAGATTTTCTGGCATACATAATGCTGGCGATCATGAATTGGCTCTACGGATTGATCGGGTCTTTCGGCTGGAGTATAATCCTGCTGACATTGCTGATCCGTACCATATTCTTCCCGGTAACGATGAAAGCCAACGCCTCCATGCGTGAAATGTCAGCATTGTCGCCCAAACTCAAGGAAATCCGCGAAAAATATAAAAATGAACCGATGGTGGCTCAAGCCAAGATGTCGGAACTTTATAAGGAACATAAGGTCAATCCTATGGGCGGATGTCTGCCGATGCTGATTCAGATACCGGTATTTATTGCACTTTATTACGCCCTGGGCAGTGCCGCAGAGTTGCGTCAGCAGAGTTTCTGGTGGATCAATGACCTTGCCCAGCCGGATACGGTTTGCCGCATCTTCGGTCTGGCAATCAATCCGTTGATAATAGCATGGACATTGCTGATGGTTGTCCAGCAGAAGCTGACGCCGACGGCAATGGATCCCATGCAGGCAAAAGTAATGCTTTTCATGCCGGTAATGATGTTGTTCATACTCTACACCCTGCCGGCGGCATTGACCTTGTACTGGACGGTAAGCCAAATCTTCAGTATTGCCCAGATGCTTTATCAGAATAAAGTAAAGCAAGCTGAAGATGCCAAACGCAAGGCAAAAGAAGAAAACAAGTCGGACAAACCTAAAATCGTCCGCTCATAAAAACAGTAAATAACAGCGTAAAACCGCATAACACTTTGAAAGCTGCCTGATGAGCAGCGGAATATTGGGAGAAGAAAAAATGGCAGAAATCAACAGCGAAGAATTGGCATTGAAGGCACGCAATACACTGGGCACAATGCTGGATTATTTGGGTCTGAATGCCGAACTGAAAGCCGAAGTAACCGAAAACAATCTGGCATTGAAGATCAAGTCAACCGAACCGGGCAGAATCATCGGCCGCAAGGGTCAGACCCTGGACAGCTTGCAGCTGTTGTTGAACCGCATAATGTTCAAAGGCGAAGAAGATTGTCCGCGTATATCCATAGATATTGACGGCTATTCAGAAAACGGCAGCAAGAGCGAACGCCCGCGTCGTGAACGCAACGACAGAGAACGCAGCGAACGCCGTCAGCGTCGTGAACGCCGCAGCGGAGCCAGCGAAGAACAGCTTATAGAACAAGCTAAAGATGCGGCTAAAGAAGTTAAGAAATGGGGCGAACCGGTAACCTTGCCGAAGATGAACGCCCACGATCGCCGGATCATTCATATAACCTTGGAAAACGATCCGGAAGTCATTACCGAAAGTGAAGGCGAAGGCAGTCTGAAAAAGGTGGTAGTTGCATTGCGTAAAGAAGCAGAAACCGCCCCGAAAGCCGCCGAAACTCAAGAATAATCAATAATATTTGAAAAAAACTTGATATTGAGCTTGAAAAAATAAAAAGTAAAGCTATATTAAGTAACATGCCGTAAATGTGGTACTGAAAAGTGAAACAAGAGCGGCAACCTTGTCGGGGTGTGGCTCAGCCTGGTTAGAGCGTTGCGTTCGGGACGCAAAAGTCGGAGGTTCGAATCCTCTCACCCCGACCATTTTTTTGTTCTCTGTAATCCAGTCCTTTATGGCTGGATTTTTTTGTATCTTGATTTTACCCAAAGAACCACAGCGCTGCAGTATATACTGTGCCGCATTGACTGGTTGCCACTGTCGAATTATTAGATTTCCATCGCAGAAGTGAACTTTTATGGATTTTGTATTTGGAACAAACTGCTTTTATGGAGCGTGTTTTTTCATATTCCTCCAATATCATCTTTTGTTCATCAGTAGAAAAGTACCGGCGAATTCTGATTCCTGCAACGCCTTGTTGTGCACTATCTGACAACCATTTCTTTATCGTTGTTACGGAAACGCTTGTTCGGGAAGAAATTTCTTTCAGTGTCGCACCATGTTTTCTTGCAGTAATAACTTCTTGCTGCTTTTCTTTGCTGTACTTTTTGATCATCTTCTGATTCCTTTCTATTAGGTTAATAATAAAGCGGAGTATATAAAATAGCATTTTGAGCAAGGAAAGTAATTTTTTGCAAAAAAATATTGACGAAGCATGGTAGTAATAGAGAGGCATTGTCTCCTGTTTTTAATTAACCAAAGAAAGGAAAAGAAAATGGAAATTGAAGAAATTGTCGAGTACATAAATTTTATCACCCCGCCTCGCTTATTACGTTTTGTTTCTGAAAAAGGCGAAAATAGTTGTGATGAATGTCAAAAATATCATGGTATGATATTTGAAGAAAATGCCAAGAACATTCCGCAAATTCCGATTCATCCCAATTGCCGATGCAAATATGAGTATGTGTCTAAAAATGATTTGGTTCCGATTCAGAAAAATATTGAAAACATATCAACGCAGCTCGACAACTGGGCTAAACAAATTCACACACGGGGCAAACAATTATTACGCGACGTAGACAATATTGTACTCGGTATAAAAAACACCCAAAAAGAGATTGAATTAAAGATAAAAATATCCATACTTATTACCGCTTTGCAATATGCAATAACGGCTGCAGAAAAAATAAAACTGGCTGAAGACACCTTAAAAACAGAAAGCCATAAACTGCAAATAAAGATTAATTTCTTGGGAGCTGAAGTTAAATCATTGGCAACAGCTGTACCTGATTGGATTTCTGCATTAAAAAAACTCCATTATTTCCGTTTAAAAGAATTTGACCAACGGCTTGAAAATCTTCCTCAATCGCCAGAAGAAGCAATTAAAAGAGGTTTTACTAAAGCAGCTCCAAATGAAAACTGGTATCATCGTGGCAAAGGACAAATTGATAATGAAAAATATTATCACAAAATTACCGGACAAGAAGTCGTCTTTGATAAAAATGGTAAAATAGTCACAGACCATGAAAACATTGGTACTAAAAATTATGGAACAAATCCTAAAAGCTGGGAACATATTAAGTTTGATGTAATTCCGTATTACATTTGGGGAAATTCTCCGGAAGATACGACACCATTGTTCAGAAGAATCTTTGGTTATCATTAAAAAAAGTTGAAAAAACTTCTGATCATGTTATATTATGGTCAGAAGTTTTTATTGAAGGAAAATAATATGGCTCTTTACAGTTACTTACGAGTAACATTTCTTTGTCTTTCCGGGATTTTTTTCTTGTTCACTCTACTTTTTGAACTATGGCAGAAAAAATGGAATCGGCTTTGTTTGGATATTTTTGTCTGCCTTATACAAGTGCCTCTGTGGATTATTCTCGGCATTGCAATTTTGAGATTTTTTCCTGATTTGATCTATTCGTATTTCCCCGGTATATGGATGATTACCGGGGCAGTGTTGTGGATGACACCGCATTGCATCATAACTGCAACGGCTATCCGGAGAAAAGACCGGTTTGACACAGTTTGTTCTGTCGCCGGGATATTGGCAATTATTTCTTTTTGCGTTTTTATATATTTCTGGGATTTAACCAAAAATGCTTTTTAAGCAGTTCCAAACCAAAAACTGAAAAAGTCGCAAGTTGCTATCTTTTTTCGGGGCATTTTGCAGTTGTTTCGGAGAAAAAGTCCTTTCAGTTGAGCTGAAAATTTTTCTCTGCTGCATAGAAAGGCAAAAACAGAGATATTTTCGCAAGTTGACGAAGCGGAAAGCATTTTTTACTAACTTGCAACCGTTTGAGCTTGGGAGAATTTTTCGAATTAAGCGAAATTGGCCGACCATTTTTTTTGTTCTCTGTAATCCAGTCTTTTATGGCTGGATTTTTTTGTATCTTGATTTTACCCAATGCTTGACAGGTACTTATAGCGTAAACTCTCCCAAACAGAGAACAAATAGAGAACGGCAAATTCTCTGAAAAAGCGTGTGTTTTGCATAGATTCTCTCAAAATTCTCTGTTTATAAAAGTCGGCGGTCTTTTATGTCAATTTATTTTGTAAGATGTTAGAGATTAAGATTTTGCAGAAATAGACGCCAAAATAGTGGAGAATTCTCTATTTTTCTCTATCCGCTTTTTGCCGACTTTTACTTTAGAGACCAAAAGTCTTTTCCTTTTTTATTCTCTAAAATAGTCATTACTTGCTGATAGTAAACAAAGTCATACAGGACTTTTCTTCCGAAATAAATATAACCACCCCACCATAATAGACCCGCAGGATTATTCTCCAAAATGGGTCTGATTTTCGCTTTGAACGGAAAGCCGACTTCTCCAAACGCGGCAAAGGGGAAGCTACAAGCCGACCGTTTACCCATCCAGACCGTCAATCGCCACAACACGCCCCCCTTATAAACACTGTTTTTTTGCTTTTCCGCAGTTGTAAATGCTTGTAACAGGCGATATATTACTATTCACAAATTCATTGCGGAGAAAATAATGCCTGTTATTATAGATAA
>SUVS01000097.1 GCA_015061885.1 Lentisphaerota bacterium | reverse complement strand
CCGCCGGAAGTAAAGGCATAAGCGGCATTGAGTTTGGCACTCTGCATTTTTATCAAATCACGCCGGAACGCCGCTTTGCCCATGATTTCCGTACTGCAGGCCAAATTTGCCAGCACCGTTGCCCCCGCCAGAGCCAGACCGTTGGAAGGGGTGTGGATGCTCCAGAGGTCTTCACAAATCTCCACGCCCAACTTGAACTCATCTCCGGCGGTAAACACCAGATCACTGCCGAAAGGCACAGTTTGTTCACCGATATTTACGAAAGAGTCAAAGACATCTTTGCCCGACGCAAAGTAACGCTTTTCGTGATATTCCCGGTAGTTGACCAGCTGCTGTTTGGGCACAGCCCCCACAATACAGCCATTTTGGATGACCAATGCTGTGTTGTAGATTTTACCCTCAAAAACCAGCGGCAGACCAACTATGGCTATACAGGGATTTTCTACTGTGGCTTCCGCAATTTTTACCGCGGCACCGGCGGCGGCTTGCAGCAAAGTCTGCTGAAAAACCAGATCGCCGATGGTGTAGCCGGTAATGCACAACTCGGGAAAAAACACCGCCGCCGTACCATTGACGGAGGCCTCTTTATAAAGTCTAATTATTTCATCGGTATTAGCTTCCACATCAGCTAAAAAAACTTGCGGCACTGCTGCCGCCAAACGGTAAAAACCAAACATATTCAACCTTCTTTCTTATGGGGTTTGCGTAAAAATATACTATGGAGGCAATTTCTGAACTACTGCAGTTGCCTCGGGCAGCACAACCTGACCGGAACTTGCATTGCTGTAAGCTGCTGTTTTATTTCAGAACAGCGGTACTGCCCGGAATGTACCATGGAAGCGACCAATACAGCATCGGCTTTGCCCTGCTGAAGAGCGTCCGCGAGGTGTTCAACTTTGCCCCCGCCGCCGGAAGCGATCACCGGCACGGCAACAGCTTCGGAAATCATCCGGGTTATGTCAAGAGCATACCCGTTGCAGACCCCGTCGGTATCAATGGCATTGAGGCAAATTTCTCCGGCACCCAGTTCAACGGCTTGTTTTGCCCACTTTACAGCATCAAGTCCGGTGGCGACCCTGCCGCCTTCGATATAAATTTCATATCCGGAGGGGATCGACGATGTTTTATCCACGGCTTTTACATCCATACCCAGAACGATACATTGCCTGCCAAAGGCTCTGGCTCCTTCGGTAAGGATCCGGGGATTTCTGACCGCAAGGGAGTTGACCGAAATCTTGTCGGCTCCGGCAAGGATCACTTGCCGCATATCTGTTACGCTGCTGATGCCGCCCCCCACGCAGAAGGGTATGAAAATTTGTTTAGCCACACTTTTGACCATTTCAATATCGATTTTACGGTGTTCAGCACTGGCGGTTATATCGTAAAAAATCAATTCGTCAGCCCCGTCTTGGGCATAAAAATTTGCCAATTCGACCGGATCACCGATGTCGCGGTTATCTGCGAATTTCACACCTTTGGTCACCCGGCGGTTCCGGACATCCAGACAAACGATCAAGCGCTTCAACAACATGATGAACCATCCCATTCCAAAAAGTTTTTCAGTAACTGCAAGCCGGTTTCGCCGCTGCGTTCCGGGTGGAATTGAGTGGCAAAAAGATTTTTCCGTGCCACGGCTGAAACGAACTCAAAACCGCCATATTCCGTAATTCCGGCAACATCTGAAGCGTTATCTGCCGATACATAGTAAGAGTGGACAAAGTAAAAAGCACTGTTGTCGGGGATATTTTTCCAGAGTACATGTTCATTCTGCCGAACCGTGTTCCAGCCCATGTGCGGTACTTTTATGCGTTGTTCCGGCGGGAACTTGAATAATTTCACTTTTCCGGGAAACAAGCCAAGTCCATTGACCCCATCATCTTCTTCGCTGAACTCCAACAACATCTGCATACCCAGACAAATTGCCAATATGGGCTTGTTTTGCATACAGCATTTTTTTAATGCCTCATCCAGACTTTTCCGCTTCAAGCCCTCCATGCCGCTGGCGGCAGAACCGACACCGGGGAAGATGATCCGGTCGGCTTGTTCCAAAAGTGCCGGGTCGCCGGTGATCACCGGATCATCGCCCAAAAATTTCAAAGCAAGCAAAACACTGGTCAGATTGCCTGCACCATAATCAATTACAGCAGTCATAATTTATTCCCATTCAATCGTTGCGGGCGGTTTGCTGGTAACGTCGTAAACCACCCGGTTCACTCCGGCAACCTCATTGGTGATCCGGCTGGATATTTTTCTTATCAGTCCGGTCGGCAAGTCATACCAATCAGCTGTCATGCCGTCACTGCTTTCCACGATCCGCAACGCTATACAATAGTCGTAACTGCGTTCGTCGCCCATGACACCAACGCTTTTTATTGGCAGAAAAACCGCAAAGGTTTGCCACAATTTATAATATAATCCCGCTTGTTTGATTTCGCTAACGACGATTTCGTCGGCATTGCGTAAAATTTCCAAAGTTTCTTTGCTGACCGCCCCCAAATGCCTTACCGCCAAGCCCGGGCCGGGGAAAGGTTGCCGCATAACTGCATCGTCGGGCAACCCGAGAGCTTTTCCCAAACTTCTTACTTCATCTTTGAAGAGAGTTTTTAAAGGCTCCAGCAGTTTGAAGGGCATTTTTTCCGGCAGCCCACCCACATTGTGGTGGCTTTTGATCAGAGCCGAAGGGTTTCCGGCAATGGAAATGCTTTCAATGACATCTGGATAAGTTGTCCCTTGGGCAAGAAAATCAGCGTTGGCGATGCTGCAAGCAGCATCGTTGAATACTTCAACAAATAAATTCCCAATGATTTTCCGCTTGGCTTCCGGTTCGGTTATCCCTTTCAGAGCATTGAGAAAACGCTTTTCGGCATTTACTGCAGTAAGTTTGATGTGGAAAGTATCGGCAAAAAGCTGTTGCACCCGCCGGGCTTCGTTTTTCCGCAGCAGGCCATTATCCACAAA
>SUVS01000062.1 GCA_015061885.1 Lentisphaerota bacterium | reverse complement strand
AGTTTTGACAGAAAAATTGAAAAATTCTGCCATTAAAAAGTATTGTAAATCACAAACACTTGATAATCAAGAAAAAGAAAGAAACAAAGGTCAAAAATTCTGCACCGGCAGGATAGCCATCATCGCTATATTGGCGGCAATGCTGCTGCCCGCACTTTCGGCGGCACGCGAGCGTGCCAGAACCAGCAACTGTCTTGCCAATATGACCAATATGGGCAAAAGTCTGGCTTTTTATGCCGATGATTACAACGATTACCTGCCGCCCGGTGGTGAAAATATGTGGTACAGTAATCCCATGAGTTTCAGTGATCCAACTCGCATGATGGCTCCATATTGGCCGGAAGATAAAACAAAAGATGCCCTGTTCGGAGCATTCAACGATGACAAGGAGTCCGGATTTGTCTGTCCTTCCAGCAGTGGTATCAAGGAAAATGTGAGTACCTGGTCGAGTTTCAAGCTTTTTTACACTTACGGCTACAACAGCAATTTTTCAACCGATGCGTATCGTGTACGCGGAAAATTCATTGATCCCAGCAGTTTGTTTATTATGGGCGATTATTTTATCCGCTCTGTATCATGGCAGATATATCACGATTTCAACGGAGCAGATGAAAACAACAAGAAAAATGTCCAATACGCCTTGCGGCACAATACCGGTCTTAACGTTCTTTTCGGCGATGGTCATTGCGAAACCAGACAAAAATCGGATGTTCCCGGTACCTATGCCAGCCGAAACGGCACCTTCTGGCATCCGCAAGCCACCAAGATGGATATTTGGGGTAAATAAACAGTAAAATATTGAAAGGTAAGAAAAATGTTTGATTTAAGGAAAAAATCTTATTCGGTGCTGTTGGCCGGTGTGTTTTGCATTGCCGCCGGAGCTGTGAATGCCGCCGAAGTATCCTGTCTGCCGGAGCCGAAAATCCCCCGGTCAGCCAGGATCGATAACGCAAAAAAGCTGACTCTGGTCAAAGATGGCAAAGTAAATTTTGAACTGGTAGTGCCGGATGATGCTTTGAAACCGGCAAAATATGCCGCCAAAGAAGCCGCCGCATTTCTCTCTAAAGCAATCGGACAGAAGATAACGATCAAAAATGCCGCATCGGGCAAAGTCCCCGCCATTATCATCGGCGATACAAAACTTGCCGCCGGACACGGTATTGATCCCGGGAAATTTGACCGTGATGGTTTTGTCATCAAAACTGTCGGCAATAATATTCTTATTATCGGCAAAGATACCGATGTCGATCCGTTGGTCTGTATTACCGCATTCGGCGATAAAGGACAGGTTGCAACAGTTTTCGGTGTGCATGATTTTCTTGAACGCTTTGCCGGGATCCGCTACTATTTTCCCACCGAATTGGGAACTGTGGTACCCGGTTTGAAAAACTGGAGCGTACCTGCCATTGATATTTACGACCGGCCGGATTGTCAGCAGCGGCGTTTTGTCGATGAACAGAATAATGGCGAATTTCCCACCTATTACGGTGCTGATAAAAAAACATGGCGTAATTATTTCCGCAAACAGCACTATCTCTGGAACCGCCGTGAAACTTTGCAGATGCCTCACTGTCACGGTCTGGGGCAGGTGGTCATCCGTCAGCGTTTCCTGAAGAGCCATCCGGAATATTTTGCCATGAACGCAGTTGGCACGCGTGATGTCAGCGGCCGGGAGACCCAGCTCTGCTATTCCAGTGGCATCAAAGACGAAATCGTTGCCGATGCCAAGGCGTTTTTAACCGGCAGACCGGCTTCGGAACGCAACATTGTGGACTGGAAAGGCAAAAGCGGCTGGCAGTTCCATATTTTCCCCAAAAGTCTGCCCTGTTACGATATTATGCCCGACGATTGTCTGCATTGGTGTCTGTGCGAAAAGTGCAAAAAATATGATACTCCCGACAAGCAGAGCGAGTTCATGTGGGGTGTTTTTGCCGAAATCGCCAACAAACTTAAAGCCCAAAATGTTCCCGGTTACATAACCACTATGGCTTATGCCCAGTACCGCCGGGTGCCGGATGTGCAACTGCCGGATAATCTGTTGGTAATGCTTGCCATGCGGGGGCCGTGGAACGAGCTTACTCCCGATGTACGCGATGCTGAAATCGAACTTTTGAAAGCGTGGAACAAAAAAATGGGCCGCAAGCTCTATTTGTGGGTTTATCCGGGTAAATATCCGAATGTGGCTCATCAGGGCGGCTGGCCGGATATATCGCACACCACGCCCAGAGCGATCACTTCATTCCTCAAACGCACCCGCGATTATATTTCGGGAGCTTATTGCGAAAACGACAGCGACCGCGGTATTTACAACTATCTGACCAACTATGTTGCCGGTAAGGTGATGTGGAATCTGGATACAGATATTGACCAACTGCTTGCCGAACACGCCAAGCTCATGTTCGGTCCTGCCGCCAAACCGATGCAGGAATTTTACGAATCGCTGGAACGCAACTGGATGAAGATAGCCGCCAACGCCAAAATGGGTCCCGCCGGTCCGGAAACATTCTATCCCTCGGAACTGGTCTTGTGGAACAATATCTATACCGCCGATGAAGTCAAGCGGATCTCCAACTTGTTTGCAGTCAGTAAAAAACTTGCCGCCAAAAGTCAGTTGCACCTCAAGCGTATCAAGATGATCGAAAAAGAGATGTGGCTGCCCACCGTGCGTGCCGGCGAAAAATTCCGCAAAACCCAGGATATGGCGGCAAACTGGCAAGCTGAAATGAAAAATGCCGCCACAAACATTGTTATAGATGGCAAACTTGATGATGCGGCATGGAAAAACGCCGGAAAGATCATTCTTTCGCCCCTGAAAGATGAAGATCCATCCGAAGTTACCACCGTTGTACGTACATTGCAGGATAAAGACAACTTCTACTTTGCCTTTGAGTGCGAAGAACCGCTTACACCCAAATCAGTACAGAACGCCCGCGATGGCAAAGGTATGTATCTGAATTCCACGATTGAAATGTTCCTGATCCCTGACCGCGATCCCAAACATTACTATCAGTGGATGTTCACCCCCGGCGGCGGCATGAGCGACTACTACCGACCCAACGGCAAGCTCTCCAAAAACGGCGAAGATGATAAAAAGTGGAACAGTCATATCGAGTTCAAAACCATCCATACGCCCAATAAAAACTGGGTGGTGGAGTGCCGCATTCCCAAATCGGATATGCCGGGAATTTCTGCTGAAGGTATGCTGGCAGACTTCTGCCGGCACCGTGCAGTGGAAAACGCAACATTCAAAACTGCATTTTACAGTTGGAGCCCCAACGTCCGGCACTTTGGCGACAGTACCCGTTTCGGGACATTGCGATTCAAGCCCGATACCCGGGAAAACCTCATCGGCAGCAATTACAACTTCAATCTGCCGCAAGCCAAAGATAAGCGTTTCTGCGGCAAATGGGGTTCTTCCAACAACAAACTGGGTATATTGCTGGACAAAAAACACTTCGTTTCCGGTGGTGCATCATTGCGTTTGGAAGGCGACGGTCGCATGGATGTAACACGAGTTGTCAAACTCAAGCCCAATACAGAATACAGTTTGAGTTTCTATATCCGTATGGATAATGTCCGGGCACTTGGCAAAGGCAGACCGACCCTTTCAGCATATATTTACGATGGGTCTGGCAACCATCTGGTATTGAACCGCGGTTTGCATGGTACTTCGGAGTGGAACCGTGTAGAATGTAAGTTCAAGACCGATGTAAACGCCGGCAAAAAAAGTCCTGTTCAGCGGGCAGGTTTTATTTGGCGTAACGCCCGTGGAACAGCCTGGATCGACCACGTAGAACTTTATGAAGTAGTGAGGTGAATTTCAAAGCCCTCAAAAGTCGGCGATGGCATAACCTTCGCACAACGCGGGGAGCGATTTTTACGGTTACCTTTCCATCCGTCGCTCTTTGAGCTATGGAGGACAAGTCAGGTAGCCGCAAAAACCTACCCCGCCTTGTACTGTGGTTCTGCTCATCGCCTTTGTTTTGAATGGCTTTGAAACTCCCCTCTGAAGCACCTGTGTTCCGTCTGAATTTACCTTTGTTTCCGTTATAACCTTCGCACAACGCGGGGAGCGATTTTTACGGTTACCTTTCCATCCGTCGCTCTTTGAGCTATGGAGGACAAGTCAGGTAGCAGGAAAAATCTACCGCTCTCCCCGGGCTGTGGTTCTTCTCATCGCCTTTGTTTTGAATGGCTTTGAAACTCCCCTCTGAAGCACCTGTGTTCTGTCTGAATTTACCTTTGTTTCCGTTATAACCTTCGCACAATGCGGGGAGCGATTTTTACGGTTACCTTTCCATCCGTCGCTCTTTGAGCTATGGCGGACAAGTCAGGTAGCAGAAAAAATCTACCGCTCTCCCCGGGTTGTGGTTCTGCTCATCGCCTTTGTTTTGAATGGCTTGGGAATACGCCCCCTCGTAATCCCCGTACCTTTGTTTGCGGGATTTGTTATTGAGGCTTATGTAACGCCTTTGTTTTGCACATCGCCTTTGACGACATTTGCTGGAGGGGGATTTTACCTGAAAATATTTTTCGGTCGGGTCAAAGAAATCAGCGGAACTTCTGAATAACTGTTTCGCAGAGTTTATGTCTGGAACTGTTTACGGCAGAAGCAGACATTTCTTTTTGAATAAATTTTTTCAGAGCTTCCGGCAGCTCTCCTGCTTGGGTTTTTGTTGTTGCCTGAAGCATTTTTTCCGCATCGGAATATTTTTCATTCAATATTAAAGCTATACTGCAAAGCAGTTTTTCCCGGTTGTCGGCAGTTTTTCCGAACAGTTTGAATATTTCCAGCGATTGTTTATTCATTATATAATAAACCGCCTGCATGATCTTGTATTCTTTATCGGTGGGATAAAGTTTTTTGACTTCCGATAAATACCACGCCGCCGAAGACATGTCATCGTTTTGCATGGCATCTGCCGCATTGTTCAACAGGAAATTTCTGGTAGCATGATCTCCGGTACTGAAACTCCGCAGGATTTCTTCCAGATAACTGTCAACTGCAATGCCGTTATTTTTGGCAAGCATGTAGAACTCGCCGGCTTCTTTGCGGCGTTTTTCGTCTGCTGAAAGCATCAACGCAAGCTCATAAGCCGCTTCGGCATTGTTGGGCTGCTGTTTGAGCAATGCCCGGAAACACTTTTCCGCATCCGCATTTTTTCCACTCCGGCTGTATGCCACTGCTTCGGTCAGCAACAGTTCTGCACTGACTCTGCCTTTGCGTGCTTTCCGCAGATCGCGGAGCAGTTTTAATGCGGTATTGTAATTGCGTTTGCCAAGCAATGCTTTGGCACAACTGTTGACGATTTTTTCGTCGTCAGGGGTATTTTTCCGGGCTTTATCCAGCAACTTGTACGCTTCGTCAAATTTTCCGGCAGTCAAATACAGATTACCCAGCTGCACGGCGGCTTCCTGATTGTCCGGCTCCCGCAACAATACCTGACGGAACCCCCAGATGGCTATTTCCTGATTACCGCGGGCAACGGCACTGCGGGCATCGGCAAGGAGAGTTTCGATGCGTTCAAGCTCGTTGGTTTCATCGCTGTTTACAGCGGGTGTGCCGGATTTTCTCCGGAGCTGGCGTTTGAGATTGGCTATTTCGTTCAGCAGAGTATTGTTTTCTTTTTCATAGCGTTTCAAACTTTCTTCCAGACCGGGGATACGGTTCAACGCTTTCAGTACATCCGAATTGCTTGCCTGATTGAAAAGGTCGAATTTAGCTTTCAATTCGTCATAAGCCTTTTGCAGTTCTGCCATTTTCCGCAGTTCGATTTCCGTAGAGTGTTGTTTGGCTTTAAGGTCGATGACCAGCGTTCTGGAATTCTGTACTACGATTTTACCGGCTTCGAGTTCCGCTTTCAGTTTGTGCAATTCATCGTTAAGCAGACGCATTTTCTTTTCCGCTTCCAGCAGATTTTTCCGGGCGAGATTACGCTCTTTTGTCCGTTGTTCGGTACTGACTGCATCGGCATTGATCCTATCCTGATGGCGTTTTTCCAGCTCGCGGTAGCGGTTGGCATAGGTTTTGAGTTCCTGCTCCAATACTTCGGTACGCTTACTTAAAGTACGCATTTCTGTATTGGTAACTTGTTTGGCAGCATTATTTTTCTGTATGGTATCTCTGGCGATCTTCAACTCGTTTTCACGCACTTTCAGTAATGCGTCCAAGTCGGCAAGCTGTTTGGTAAGAGTGCTGACTTTGCCGGTAAGTTCACTTGCTTTGCGACGCAATTCCGGTTCTGTTTGATTGTTTTTACGCAAGGTTTCAAGCTCACTGCGGAGGCGTTTGATTTCTTCGGCGGCAAATTTGTCTGTAACGGCATTTTGATCGGCTGGATTATCACTCAAAAGCCGCATAAGCCGGTCAATACGCTGATCTTTGCGTTTGAGTTCGCTTTCCAGTGATTTGATTTTATCCGCCGCATCTCCGCCGGCTGATTGAACTGCGGAAGTTTGATTGCTGCGCAGTTCCAGCTCACGCTTGAACCGCTTTGCTTCGTTGAGCGAGGTTTGCAAGTCGGCACGCAGTTTCAATACTTCGTTGCGGGATAACGCATATTCATTATCTTTCTGTCTGATTGATTCTTCCAGCTGCCGGGTGCGTTTCAGTGCTTCATCGTTGGCAAGTTTCAGGGTCATGATCTGATTTTCGTAACGGTTGCGGTCGCCGGTCACGGATCGTTCCATGGCATTTTTATACTGCACTTCCAAAAGAGAATATTTTTCCTGCAGCAAACGGTAATCCCGCAGAATGCCGTCAACATCACGGGTTCTGGCTTCACTCTGGCGGAGTTTGAGCTGTAAGTTATCTATCTCCATAAGAGCGGTACGGAGCTTCTGCCGGTATTGGTCGATTTCGGACTGCATTTCTATATAAAGTCTGCCGGAAGATGCTCCTGCCGATGGCATGTTGTAATTGTAATTGCCGCTGTTTGCCGGATAATTTACCGGCGGATTTGCCGGTATAGGGTATTGTTGTGCCGGCGGATATTGAGTCGGTACTTGCGGTTGCGGCGGCGGTGTTTGTATCTGCCGCCGGGCAGGGCGGACAAGTTTCTGCAATGATTTTATTTCGTTATCGCACAATCTTATGCGGCCTTCCACCACAGATTTGTTCCACTGGGGAAAGTTGGTACGGATGGCGTGGAAATATTCCCGGCTGCGGGTGTAATGCTTGAGGGCATTTTCAAACTGATTTTTTTCTTTACATTCGGCGGCTTTGTCGTAATATTCGTAACCTTTCCGCCACCCCACCCACGGGGAACTCTCCAAAGTTTCTGCCGCCAGACTGGTTATGAGCAGCAATATTGTAAAAATACCTGTAAGTTTTTTCATCATTTACACCACCTGAAAATCCTTGAATTTTTCCCGGTAAAACGCATTGCAGCTTATAGTCATAAGTGCGTTGCCGGAATCGTCATATTTATTGGACAGCACCGTAGTTTTACGATGAGCCAGTGCGATAAGATCACTGCGAACCGGCGGAATGACAAGTTTCATCACCCTTGAGTGTTCACTTGCCAGCTGCGATATACTGCATAAAAGCATATCTACACCTTCGCCGGTCGCCGCCGAAATGAATATACCGTTGGCAAAAAGGCTTTTTGCCCTTATCAATGCCAACTCATCATGCGGTCGGTCGATCTTGTTGAATACCACCAATATTTTATCCGTATCAGCACCCAGTTCTTTGAGGACTGACAAGGTTGTATCCCAGTGTTCGTCAATTTCGGGACTGGAGAGATCCAGCACCAGTATAAGAAAATCTGCCAGCACCGCTTCTTCCAATGTTGACTTGAATGCTTCCACCAGATCGTGCGGCAGTTTGCGGACAAAACCCACCGTGTCGGTCAGCAGTACCGTCTGATTATCCGGCAGAAGAACTTTTCTGGTCATCGGGTCAAGCGTGGCAAAGAGTTTATCTTCTGCCATGACTTCTCTGCCGGAAAGCAATTTCAACAGCGATGACTTTCCGGCATTGGTATAACCCACGATCGCACCGTGCGGCATGTCGTGGCGTTCCCGCTGTTTGCGTTGGGTTGCACGCTGTTTGCGTACTTCGGCTAACTCCTGTTCCAGCCGGGAGATCCGCATTTTTATCTGCCGCCGGTCA
This sequence comes from Lentisphaerota bacterium, assembly GCA_015061885.1. Lineage (GTDB taxonomy): Bacteria > Verrucomicrobiota > Lentisphaeria > Victivallales > Victivallaceae > SIG78. The sequence goes on along the minus strand of SUVS01000062.1, from coordinate 8,773 downwards.
AGTTCGATCTGACTTTCGCCTTCTCCTTTGGCATTGACCGCACCGCCTCGCTGGCGGGAGAGGTGAGTCCACGCCCCCGCCAATCGCGGCAGTTGATAACGCCAGCGGGCAAGTTCCACTTGCAGAACAGCTTCGCGGGTGTTGGCTCGGTCAGCAAAAATATCCAGGATCACTTCCTGACGGTCAATAACGCAAACATCGCGGCAGAGGCGTGACCAGTTCCGCTGTTGGGTCGGGGTTATTTCCGAGTCAAATACCAGTACATCGGCATCGAGTGCTTTGAGCTGTTCGGCGATCTCTTCAGCTTTGCCGGTACCTACATAATATTGCGGATGAGCGGGACCTTTGAGTTTTGCCACTGCACGCCCGACAGTTTCAATATCCAGATTTTTCAAGAGTTCTGCCAGTTCGTCCAGATGTGCATGTACGCCGGCAGACTCCTCATGCGGCAGTACTGTGCCGACAATAAGTGCCCGTTCCACGCGTTTGCGTGCTTCTTCTGCAACTTCGATCACTGGTAAAACCTTCCGTTTTTACTTTGAGACATTTCAACATATTATATACTATAATATAAAGTTGCAATATTGCCTGTTTTGAAATGATTTTTTTGCATTTTTAACTGGGCAACATGCAAAAATATCTGATAAAATCTTTTTTTTACTTGCTTTATCGCTGTAAGATAGTTATATTTTCGTTATGGCAATTTTTAAGCGAAAGGAAAATGTTGTCATGTTTATTGATATACACACGCATGTAACTTATCAGAAATTTCCGGAATTTGCCGCCGGAATCATGAATAAAGTACCGTTTGATGAAGATGTTCTGCTCAAGCGTATGGATATGGAAGGCATTGATAAATCCGTGGTGTTGCCGCTTATCAATCCCGAAGTGATAGACCGTTACGGTTGTGCCGGAAATCAGGAGATCATCGAAGTTTGCCGCCGTCACCCCGACCGCTTGATACCGTTTTGTGCGGTCGATCCGCGTAGTATGCTTATCTGGGGCGAAAAAGGCACTCCCGGCAGTATGTACACTTTGCTGAAAGTTTATAAAGAACTCGGTTGCAAAGGTATCGGCGAAGTTTGCGGTTCCATACCCATTGATGATGACCGCTATGGCGTGATCTATGATGCCGCAGGCGATCTGGATATGCCGCTTTTGTTCCATATTCAGCGTCCCGGCGGTCATTCTTATGGGGCGACGGATGAGTTTCATCTGACCGGTTTTGAAAAGATGCTTGCTAAATACCCCAAAACAGTATTTATCGGCCACTCTATGGCTTTCTGGAGCGAAATCTCCGGCGATGTGGTCGAAGCTGACCGCGAGAAATACCTCAAAGGTGCATATTCCAAGAAGGGCCGCCTCTGGGAACTTTTTGAAAAATATCCGAATTTACGCGGCGATATTTCCGCCGGCAGCGGGGCTTTTGCATTGAGCTGCGACCCGGATCACGGAGCGGAGTTTATGAATAAATTCCAGGATCAGCTTTATTTCGGTACCGACCGCTTCAGCAGTCTGGATGAGCCGATCCCGCCGCAGAAACCGCTGATGGATAAATGGCTTGCCGAAGGCAGAATATCACAGACAGTTTATGAAAAAATATCGCATATCAATGCAGAAAAACTTTTGAACCTTTAAACATATTTGAAAGGATAAAAAAAAATGTCAGAACTCAAAGTCGGTATGATCGGTCTGGATACTTCGCATGTATCCGCATTCGTCAAATTGCTCAACGACCCCACCAATGAATTTCATGTTCCCGGTGTGCGTGTAGTAAAAGCGTTCCCCGGCGGCAGTGCCAAATTTTCCAGCAGTATCAACCGCGTGGAAGGTTTCACCAAAGAATTGAGTGAAAAAGGCATCGAAATCGTTGACAGCATCGAAGCTCTTGAAGGTCTTGACGCCTATTTCCTCGAAAGTGTCGATGGCGATCAGCACCTTGAACAGTTCAAAGTGCTTGCCAAATTCGGCAAACCCGTTTACATTGACAAACCATTGGCTTGCAATTACGACGATGCCAAAGAAATCGTCAGACTTGCCCAGGAAAAAAATGTGCCGCTGATGAGCTGTTCAAGTTTGCGTTGGGCATTGGGAATTTGCGATCTCAAGCAGGAAGAAGATACCGAAGTTTTTGCCTGTCAGGCTTTTGGTCCGATGAATCTGCTTGATGATTACCGCGATTATTTCTGGTATGGTATCCACTCCACAGAAATCCTGTTTACCATGATGGGTAAAGGTCTTGAATCCGTTCAGGTCATTCCTACCGAACACGCTGACTTGCTCTTCGGCCGCTGGGCAGACGGCAGAATCGGTTCCATTCTCGGCAACCGCAACGGCGTCTGGGAATTCGGTTGTACGATCACTACCAATGTGCATCAGCGTCAGGCAGTTGCCTCCGGTGCCATTCCTTATTACAGCATGATGCTCAAGCAGATCGTACCGTTCTTCCAAACCGGCAAGAGTCCGATTGATATTGAAGAATCGCTCAATATCATTGCCTTCCTCGAAGCCGCCAGCCGCAGTCGTGCCGCCGGTGGAGCTTTGATCAAGATCGCCGATTTATAATCTGAAGGGTGATATAAAACTCACTTTCATTAAAACAAAAAGATATTATGAGCAACTTTCAGAAAAGCTCATAATATCTTTTTTTATATTGCTTCAGCGTAAAAAACTCCATAGTCATTGAAGAATCGTCTGCCGCCTTTTCCGCCGGTCTGTGTTTTTGCTCTTTACTTTATATTTTGAATGACTTTTGAAATTACCTCTAATATTTTTTTTTATTTATTTGCAATCTGTCTGTGGTGTGGTAGATTATTGTACGCAGATAAAAAATGTTTCTTAAAACAGTTTAATATGGAAACATGCTTGCGGTGCAGGTTTGCCATACAGCCTTTGCGGCAACGATGGTTGTTTTGCAACAAGGGGAACTGTTGAGATGACTTTCTTAAAATCAGGAGGGCGGCTATGATTTATGATCACAAACTCAATTCTACCTGTGAATTTGATGAGGATATTAAGAGTCCTTATATAACTTTCACTCCCAAGGCTGATATTTCTGTAAAAGATAAATATTGTGCTGTTGCAGTTTCCAACGATAATGTTTCCCGCCATATAGTGCTGAACAATAACATAACTTTGACTTGTAATAATTCTTATGATGAAATCAGCGGGCTTGATTTACTCAAGAGTAAATCGGATAAAAAACCGACCATTTATTCCAACAATGCCGCAAAAAACACCAAAGTCTCCCTGAAAACTTCTTCTTACTGCAAGGCGTATGGTTGGTTGATCGATGATATGTCTTTGCTGATCGGCGGCTCTGTTATGCTGCACAACTTCAATATTTCAGCGGTCTGCACATTATCGGATGCCTATGCAGATGGAATTGAAGCTAACGATTTGAAGTCAAATGCCGATTTTAGAGGAAATTTCACTGTTACCAGTAAGGCTGAATCTAATGCCAACAGCCATGGAATTGATATCTTGGGCGATTTTTCTGCAAAAGATATTTCTGGAAAATTCAAAGTTTCCGCCACATCGCCCAACTACTATGCAGAAAGTTATGGTGTAACCTGCGGTGATTTCAAATCGGAAAAACTTTCCGGAAAATTTGATATAACAGCTGTCACCAAGACCGGCGATGATTGGTATGCGGCTTACGCCTATGCATTCAGGACGGCGGCTTTCTCAGTAAAACGCGGGTTTACCGGTTCGATCAATGTAAAAAGCAATGCCCCCGGAAGTGACTCTTACGCCTATGCTTTTTCATCGAACCAAATCAAGTTGCAAGGCAAATCAACCGGTTCAATTTCTGTGACCGCCCAAGGGGGGCTGTCCAGTGAGAGTTACGGTTTTAAGGCTGACCTTATCTCTATGACAAATTATTCCGGCAATATAACGTGTAAATCGGTTGCGGGTGTCAATTCAGACAGAGATTCCAAAGCATACGGATTTTATTCCAGATATTTATCGGATGTGATAACTTTTTGCGGCGATTATTCCGGCAAACTAAATATTTCTGCAGAAAACAAAAATAAAACGGCTGAAGACGCCATTGCCTGCGGAATTTATTCTTATGAAAACGAGCTTCTGATGGATGATATTACCGGGGTGTGGAATATTTCTGCCAAAGGTCATACTGCCGAAGCCTATGGTGTGGAGGTTTATGATGATGTAACACTCGGTAATATTTCCGGCAATAAGAGTGTTACCGCCAAAAGTTACAGTTCTGCTGCCTGGGGAGAAGCTTGTGGTTTCCGGGGCTATGATGTTTCCGCCGGAAAGATTTCTGATAAAATCACCGTTTCGGCAAATGGGTATGCTTACGGATTTTTTGCACAGAACACTCTTAAAGTAAAAGATATGAGCAAAATGAAGCTCTCCGTTACCAGCAGCGATTATTCAGCTTGTGCAATAAATGTGGAAAACGGTGAATATGATGAAAATGATGGTTTTATTCTTGGCTCACCGGTCTTTAACTTCGGCAATGTTTCAGCCGTCGGGAAATTGAGGACAATTGGCTTGTCTGCCGATACGATCACTGCGTATAACAACAGCCGCAGCCGTGTTGAAGGCTCGATTACGGCAACTTCCAAAGATGGTTATGCCACCGGTATCAAATTAAGTTCAGTTTCAGAAAATATTGTATTCAGTAATACAATAACTGCCACCGGAAAAACAGAGGCCTGCGGAATATATTTGGGATCCGGGTCATTGGTTCTGGATAATGCCAGAATCACCGCTAAAGTTACCGGCAAAGGCTATGAGCAGAATGCTTTTGTCTTGGATACAGACGATTCCCAAAAGAATACAATTACGATCACCGGCAATTCTGTATTGACCGGCTTGATCAGTACCGGCCAGGGTAATGATACGGTTTATATGGATTCCGGTTCCAAGGTAATTGGCGGTTTCCGCGGTGTAACGAGTTTGAGTTTGAATATCAATGATGCCACCCAAAAGAACAATGTCATGTGGCAGGCAAGTGGTATTACTTCGCAAACCTATACAAGTATTTCCGTGGAATTCGGTTTGCTGGGTGATTTCAAGATCATCAGTAAAAGCAGTGACATTGACTGGACAAAGTTATTCAGCAATGCACAGTTTGATGCAATGCAGAATAATCTTATCAAAGGTAATGAACTTTATACCTATGGACTCTACAAAAAAGGCAATGATCTTTATGTAACGGCTATGCTCAAAAATGCTTTAAGTGATGATGCTGAAGTTATTCAGGAAAAAGCCTCCGGAGATTACTCTCTCCACAGAAAATATACAGTTTTTACCAACAAAGCTGATTTGACTGTTAAAAACAGTTCTACTGCCATAAATGCCAATTTGACTCAACATACTCTGGTGTTGGATAACAATATTACCGTTGATTTAAAGGATTTCAGCAACCGCGCTTACGGTGTTTCTTCAAGTGCTGAAAAATTTACGCTTGTTTCCAACAATGCGGCAAAAATGCTGAAAGTTTCCGGTAAAGGTTCAACTTTAAGCACAGTTGCCGGTTATAATATGAAAAATACCGCTTTGAAAATTCAGGGCGGCAGATTTTTGCAGAATGTAACCGTTTCGGGGCAAAACACCGGCGTTGGAAATCTTGAGGTCTATGGAATCATTGCCGCAGATTTGGATTGCACCGCACAGGGGCTTAATTGTGCCGCAACAGATATTGCCGGCAATTTCACAGTTTCAGGCAAAGCGTATGGAGAGCTTGCCGTATATGGAATTAAAACCGGAGATTTTACTGCCAGAAATATTTCCGGCAAATTCAATATCACAAATGATTGTTCCGGTAATACGGCGACAACTTACGCAATCTTCGCCGAGTCTCTGACTCTGGAAAAACTTACCGGTAAGATCACCGTAAAAAGCACCGGTAATGCTGATTACAGCGACTGCAGCCGCACCGCAGCATTGATTACAGATGGCAAAGAAGATGGCGATGATTTAGTAATCACCGACGGTTTCAGCGGTTCCATTGCAGTTAATGTCAAAGATAAATACAATGTCAAGGCGTTCGGTATTTCGGCTGGCAATGATTTATATTTTACTGATTCCGACCTTATTTTAGGCGGCAAAAATACCGGCTCTGTTCAGGTGACGGCACAAAGCGATTCCAGAGCAGAAGCGTATGGTATTTTCGCCGAAAATTCGGCAACGATCACCAATCTTTCCGGTGCAGTTACGACCCAAGCCACGGGGAACGGTAATGAAGAAGTCATAGCTTTTGCGATTTGTCAGGAAAGTATGGAAAAAACTCTTGAATTCATCGGCACATTTTCCAGTAAGTTGAAGGTTTCAGCTCAAAATAAAAATCGGGATAAGGGCATAGTTTATGCCGGAGCAGTCTCCGCTAAAAGCGATGTTTATGCAGATGATATTACCGGAGCGTGGAACATCTCTGCCAATGGTTACAATGCCGGAGCTTATGGATTATACACTGTGAGAGGGGGCAGTATCAATGTCGGCAATATTTCCGGCAACAAAACCATTACCGCCCAAAGCAGTAATAAAAATACCACTTATGTAAGTTATGCTTTCCACAGTTCAGACGCTTTTACTGCCAATAAGATTTCTGATACGATCAAAGTTTCGGCAACCGGAACTGCTTACGGTTTTTATTCGAACAAAGAGTTCCAAGTCAATGATATGAGCAAAATGAATCTCTCCGTTACCAGCAGTAATAATAAGGCATACGGTATTCAGGTTTATGATTCTAATAATGGCAATTTGATCGTGGATAAAGACGGTTTGAATCTGGGAAAAATCACGGTCAGTGGTTATTCTGAAGCTTATGGAATGTCTGTTGCAAGCAATATCTGCTCTGTTTCCGGTTGTCAGAATAACCGCCTTGAAGGCACTGTTACAGTAAAGTCCCAAAATGGATCTGCCTACGGAGTCGAAGCCGAGAGATTCAGTGACACAGATGATCAGGGCAATGAAAAGAATGAGATAGTCTGTTCGGCAAATATTTCCGTAAGTGGTAAAGATTATGCAAGTGGGATTAAGATAACCAGAGGTAACTTGATTTTAGATAATGCTGTGATCACTGCCAAGGTTACCGATAAAGCCAAAGCTGACTATGCTTATGCTGTATATGCTGTATATGAAAACAACAATATATCCATTACCGGTAAAAGCAAGATCACCGGAAATATATATACTGGCTCCACTTATGATACCGTTGGAGATAAAGTCGTTATCGAATCCGGTTCCAAGCTCGTTGGCAGCATGGATGGAGTCGAAACCGTCGAACTTATCCTTAATGACAAATCGCAGGCAAAACAATCGCTGTGGGATGTTACCACGGATTTGGGCGATGCGGTGGATTTGAATATCAACTTTGATTACGGCATGACGGGAGATTTCCTGCTTGCCACCAAAAAATCCGATTTTGCGTGGAATGATGTAATAGATTTGAACGATTGCACTTTGTATTTGGGCGAAAATAACAGTCTCCAACTGTATGGAGGTTGCGACTATGGTGATTTCAATTTTGAACTGAAAGAAAAAGGCAATCAGCTGATATTGTCAGTCACCGAAGTAATGCAGCCAGCATAAAAGCAATCAGCACATTGCAGAAAAAAATAAGGGGATGTTGCAAAACAGTTGATGTTGTTTGCCAACATCTCACGCGGCGGCACGCCGCGATAGGGCGGTCAGGGCCCGCCTTCATTGCAATACGGCGTGGCAAGATGCGAACTGGAATTGGCTATTTTGAGCTCAAAACGAGTAAAGGACGCCGTCCTCTACCCGGAGAGAAAGAGAGAGGATTTTTGATAGAAAACAGCGTTTTGCCGCCCGAAAACACGCCGATAAACATTCTCTGTGGTAAAGTTACTTATCGGTAAGGCTTTAAGGGTAAAACAGATAGTATATAAAAGAAAAGAGCACTAACGTAAATCGTTAATGCTCAATGATTTAGTAATAGTGAAGATTATGCAAATTGGCAGCAAACTTTGCTCCTGAAGATTTTTTACGCCAAACAATAAAAAAGTTCGTCGGAGCAATACCCTATTTGATAGAGAGGTATAGAACTGCGAAAAAAGTCTTGTGAAAGCCAAAATCGTTAAAATGCAATGCAGAGGACTTACCCCTGTCAATTTTCTGAAATTTGCATCATTTCGGCAATTATGATGCTTGTGACCATATAACTGCATATCCCAATAAAATCCAAACTAAAGAAAACATAATCATTGAAATCACTTGTGAAATTGCCAAATACAAAAATTTTTCATTGTCCTGCTTTTGTTTCTGGTATAGAGAAACAAACTTGTTGCACGCTAAAAATTGTATTGGCAAAAGCAAAACCGGATATCCATAAGTCACGAGATACCACTGTGTTATTGTCTGCAGATCAAAATATATTTCTCCATATCCGAATACAATAATTCCAAGAGCAAACCAAACAAGTTGAGAAAATATCAGCAATTCGCACCATTTGTGAGGTCTGGAAAACAATGTTATTATATTACAAAGCCAACATGCCCCCAAAGAGTACAATGCTATAAAAAAGAAAATTCTTGCGATTTCCATGTATGACTCCAGTGTTGCTGTTTAATTGTAATATATCATCTATTACAAGTGTTTTCAACCTGGATAAGGTGTTTTTATAAAAATCAAAAATGTCGATTGGCGAACGCGTGTCCGGAACCAGTTTTTAGGTATGCTTCAAAAGCAACAGCTTTTTCTTTGGTTTCAAAGGCAAAATATGCTTCAACTTTCCACGGCTTGAACTTGGATGTATGTGGAACTTCACCAGCGTTGT
>SUVS01000096.1 GCA_015061885.1 Lentisphaerota bacterium | reverse complement strand
TACTTGAGGAGGGGAAAAAGACCTTTTGAGGAAAGGTCCTTTTTCCCCTCCTCAAACTCCACCCCTTTTTTCCAAACCTTTTACCGGCATTTATCTTTTTGCGGAGCAAAAAGATAAATGCCATTCAAATTTTGAAAAAATTCTCAATGCACAGGTATATCTGTCATTTTTATCTACCTACCCGCATTGGGAACAGAGCTTAAAAAAAAAGGCTGCTGCATAACCTTCCGGTTTTGCAACAGCCTTTTGACTGGCAAATTTTACTGCAATCAAAATCCGCTTCTGCCGTGCAATCTGCCTTTGCGCAGGAAACCTTCGTAATTGCGCATGGTCAGGTGCGATTCCAACTGACTCATGGTATCCAGCGTGACACCGACCATAATCAGCAGACTTGTTCCGCCAAAGAGCGATGCAACCAAAAACGGGATGTGCAAACTGTTGGCAAGCAGCATCGGGAACAAACTCAACGCCATAAGGAACACTGCACCGCCGAAAGTGACCCGGGTCATGGTCGTATCCAGGAAGTCAGCAGTGGGCTGACCGGGACGGATACCGGGAATATAACCGCCTTCGCGCTTGAGATTTTCCGAAATCTGCAACGGATTGAACTGCGTGGCGACCCAGAAAAAGTTGAACGCCATAATCAGCAGACCGTAAGTAATCAAATAACCGCCGGCGTCATAGTTGAACCAGCTTGCCAACGTTGTCCAGTTGAAATATTCAAACACCGGACGCGGGATCATCATGATCGCACCGGCGAAAATGATCGGCATTACCCCGGCAAAATTCACTTTCAAAGGCAGATAGGTCGCACCACCCTGCACCTGATTGCCAATGCTCTTGCGCGCCATCTGCACCGGCACGCGGCGCATACCCTGGCAAAGCATGATCGTAGCGGCAGTCACTGCAGCAAACACGATCAGCAGAATCAGCAGATGAACCGGCTTGAAACTTGCCGAACCGGTACTCTGGCTGGTCGCCATCTGGAAAAGCTGCACCACTGCTGACGGAACTTTGGAGATAATATTGATCGTAATGATGATCGACACACCATTACCGATACCGCGTTCTGTGACCTGTTCGCCCAGCCACATAAAAATCATCGTCGTACAGGTCAGCACCAATACGGTCATTACCATAAACACACCGGGATTACCCCAGAACAAAGGTTCGCTGGGCATCTGACCGAAAAGTTTGGCAGGATTGATCATCGCCATTGCCGCCAGCACGCCCTGCACCAGGCAGACCAGAATCGTCAGATAACGGGTGTACTGACTGATCTTGGCACGGCCGGTTTCGCCGTCGCGGGAAATCTTTTCCAAACTCGGCACCACCGGAGTCAGCAGCTGAATGATGATCGACGCAGTAATGTAAGGCATGATCCCCAGCACACCGAGCGCGAACTGCTGCAACGCACCGCCGGAAAATATATCCAGCATATCCATAATACCGCCGGAGGTGGCTCCGTTGGCCTGAAACTGCGTAAGATAATTTTTCAACGCCACCGAATTCACCCCGGGGCAAGGGATATTATCCGCCATGCGAACCAATACGATGATTCCGGCGGTAAAGAGCAGACGACTACGCAATTCCTTGACTTTAAGGACGTTCCAAAATGCTTTCAACATTACTGTTTTTTCCTGTGTTTAATATGTTATTTTTTATTTTTCTTACTTGATGAATATAACACGCCAAAGACGTGTTTGCAAACTCTTTCCCGAACTTTCTTGGCAAAAACTCGGATCGTTTCGTATTACGCCCGGCTATGAGCCTGATACGAAACGACCCGGGATATTTCCCGGATCGTAATGCGAAGACTTACTCCTCGATGCAGCTGCCGCCGGCAGCTTCGATCTTGGCACGCGCCGCAGCGGAGAATTTCACCGCTTTGACAGTCAAAGCCTTGGTGATGTCGCCATCAGCCAGAACCTTCAGGGGCATTTCTTTTTTGCTCAGCAGGCTCTTGGCACGCAAACTTGCAACATCGACGGTTTCGCCGGCGTTGAAGTTAGCGTCCAAAACGGAGAGGTTCACCAGCTGGAAGACCTTGTGGTCTGCACTGTTGAAACCGCGTTTCGGCAAACGGCGGAACAGCGGGATCTGGCCCCCTTCAAAGAAGGGACGGATCACCGCACCGGTGCGGGACTTCTGACCTTTTTCACCGCGGCAGGCGGTTTTACCCATACCGGAGCTGTCACCACGGCCAACGCGTTTGCGGCCCTTGACAGAACCCGGAGTAGTAGTTACTTCATGCAATCTCATTTTTTTACCTGAATTGAGTCAGCGTAAATTTTATTCATACACCCGCCTCGCTTTCACTCTTAATCGACGGAGTGTATATATCAAGAATACTTTCCTGCGCAATTTTCTGCGCAGGAAAGCACATCTTTAATTACAGAGTGTCAACGCCACGCTTGGCGAGAACATCTTCTTTGGTCGCCAGGCTCTGCAAAGCCTTGAAGGTGGCTTTCGCCACGTTCGCGGAATTCGCAGCACCCAGGCTCTTGGCGAGCACGTCCTGCACACCGGCAAGTTCCAATATCGCACGCATCGCACCACCGGCAATCAAACCGGTACCGTTGGACGCGGGACGCATCAGAATCTTGGCGCCGCCGAAGCGGACTTCCACCGGATGAGGAAGCGTGGTGCCGACAAGTTTGACATCCATGATGTTCTTGCGGGCAGCTTCGCCACCCTTGCGGATAGCATCAGACACTTCGTTGGCTTTGCCGTAGCCATAACCAACGCGGCCGTTGCGGTTGCCGACGACAACCAGTGCACCAAAACTGAAGTTCTTACCGCCCTTCACGACTTTGGCACTGCGGTTGATGCAGATGACGCTTTCTTCGAATTCGCTCTGCACATGATCTTCGGCCTTGAAATTTTCACGTTTAGCCATTTTTGCAAAGCCCTTTCTTAGAACTTGAGTCCGTTTTCACGGGCGGCTTCGGCAATCGCCTTCACCCGGCCGTGGTATTGAAAACCGGAACGGTCGAAAACAACTTCGGTAATGTTGG
>SUVS01000061.1 GCA_015061885.1 Lentisphaerota bacterium | reverse complement strand
TCAGCCTGCGGCATCAGCCTGCGGCATCAGCCTGCGGCATCAGCCTGCGGCATCAGCCTGCGGCATCAGCCTGCGGCATCAGCCTGCGGCATCAGCCTGCGGCATCAGCCTGCGTTTAAATTTTAAAAGTAAAAAATACAATAAGACTCCGTATCGTAGCTACTTAAGTAGTTACGATACGGAGTCTATTTTTTTCTCCCGGTATCCTTTATATTCTTCAAAAAATCTGTCTTTTTGCAATGCCGGAAAACTTATCCGCTTCGTTTTGCCGGAGTGGAGCTTACTGTTTAATAAAACCTCCTCAGGTAAAAAACAATACAACAACAAACAAACAAGAAAGGTTGGATCATGAGTTACGTATTCGTGAAAAAAAGTTTCACCGAGGACAATGTCTCAGGAAAGACTCAGAATGGAAAGAAGTTGACATGGGGGGTAAATGCATTTGCCTCTATTGAAGATGTTCTTGAAGCTGGGTTAGGGGAATCCGAGATCGTTTTGCTTGATAGCAAAAATGAAATCAAGCTCGATGGCGAAGAAAGCCTGGGTTTTGTTATTACCGGCTTTGATGAAAAAGAAGATGATGGAAAAGTTTCCCTCAGTGCAAAGAATTCTGTCGTTGTGGACGGTGGCGAAATTATCGAGCTTGAAGGTTTCAACGATGTGAAAATTTCGGGCGCGAATGTTACAGATGTCTATGGCGGAAAATATTCCAGCAACGAAACCGATGATGATAGCAAGTATAAATATACCGCAGCTATTTCGGCTGGCGGCAAAATGACCGTGGAAGATGGTGCGGCTGTCGGTACTGTTCAAGGTTACAGCAATGTTGTAATTGATGGTGCAAAATTTGAAACCATTACTGGTGGCTCGAACAGCAGTAGCACTGAAGACACTTGGAGCAGCTCCAAGACTACAAGCTCTTCTAGCGACAAAACATCTGCTGCTGGAACTGTTACGATTACAGATGTCGAGGCCGAAGACTCATCGATCAGCGGTTTTTCGACCGCAAAAATTGTTGACAGTATTGTAGGCGATATTTATGGCGGAAATTCCGATTCTAAAGGTAAATCAGTAGAAACTGAATCCAAGTTTACTGTTGATTCTGCAAGTACATCCTCTGCGGCTGGAAAAATTACCGTGGAAAACTCCACAACTGGAGATATCAACGGCTTCAGCACTGTTGTGGTTGATGCATCAATTGTTGAAAATGTTGCTGGCGGAAAGAGCACTTACAAGTCTTCGAGCTCTGACGAAAGTGAAAGTGCAAAATCTACCCAAAAAGATACCTACAGTTTTGCATCCGTCGGGAAGTTCACCGCTTCAGAATCCACTATCGGTGATGTTACCGGTTTTGCGAATGTGGAACTCAAGGATGTAACTGCCGGTGCAAATATTGTTTTCGGAACGGTTGTTGAAGATGAAGTTTCTGCTGACTACAACAAAAATTTCGAAACGAGTACTGTTGACTTTAAAACGACCGTTAAAACAACTACCGCATACAAGACTGGTGGTTCCTTTACTGCCTCTGGCGTGGCTGGCGAAGAAACTGCAATTTCTAACTTCAACAAGGTTACGATTGCGGATGAGTCAGTAGTTGGCGATATTTCCCGCGAAACGGCTGCGAAGATTGTAGAAACAACGGTTGATGATGTAGTTGTTGCTTACGATCGTCAGTATAATGCTACCGGTTCTGTTGTTGTCAGCGGCGAAAGTGTTCAAGCCGGTAATATTTCCGGTTATGCCAATGTAACTGTCAGTGATGAAGCTAAGGTTGTCGATATTGTTTCCGTTACCGAGGGTTTGGTAAAGGATCAGTTGAGCAGTACTATTAAATACAAGTACGCTAAAGATGATGAAGGAGAACTCACCGATACCGTAAACAACATCAGCGGTTCTGTAAGCAAGACCCAAACGATGAAGAATGTTGGTTCGGTCAAGGTCGCGGGCGAAGGTACTGAAGTTGGTGTGATTAAAAACTACCAGAATGTTACGGTCGGTGCCGGTGCAACTGTCGGCGGAATCGAAAGCATCAAGGGCGTTACAGTAAAAGAAACCGAAAGCTACAAGACTGAAGGTGGTAAAGAGCCTAAAGTTACCGTTACTCTTGAAAATGCGGCGAACTATTCCAACGCCGGAACAATCAATTTGACTGAAGTCAGCTTGGGCGATGAAGCCGCAATCACCGGTTTTGATAATGTGAAATTGACCGATGTTGCAACCACTGGTACTGCAATCAGCCGTGATAACAGCGTCAAGAACGTTCAGAAAGTCACTTATACCACAGGTATCGAAAATATCGATATGAGTTTGGAATCACTTGAAGACAAATTCGAGCATTATGAAGCTCTTGGCGATGCTCTGGTTGCCCAAACTTCGTCTTTTGCCAACGAACAGAAGGCTGCCGGTTCTGTTGTTATCAAATATAACGCAAAGAAAGCCGATGATTTGGGTAATGTCGCTGAATTTGGCGATATCACTAATTTCCAGAATATCACTGCTGCCGGTATCAAGGATGGCGATGATGTAGTAATGAGCATTGCTCTCGGCAATCTCGACAGCGGAATGAATGGCAAGTATTCTGTAAACGAAACATCCTCTTCTGACGGTGCAAAAAACACTACCAATAGTAGCAGTGCTGCATCTGTTGGTACTGTTAAGCTCGATACCGCTGTTACTGTTGAAAGCATTTCCGGCTATCAGAATGTAACGCTCAAAGATGTTGTGGTTGGCGAAGGCGGTATTAATGCCGGCTTTAATATGAATTCCAGTGCAAAAGAAAACATTAAAGTTTCCGAAGCCGATGAAGACAACGAAGAGGTATTCACCGTCAAAGGCAGTGCAAGTTCCAATGAGACCCAAAAAGCCGCCGGAAGCGTTAATTTGGTCGATACCAATGTCGCCGGTGATATTGGTGGCTATGCCAAGGTAACTGCAGAACGGAAAAACAGCGACGAGGATGTTGCCGGTTACAGTATCGGTTCTGTTGACCGCGGTTCTGATACAGTTACTAAAATAACTTCTTCTATTACCACCGACAAAAAAGACAAAATTGTTGAAACAGTGAAAACTGAAATCCAAGCCAATGCATCCGGTAACTTTACTGCGTTCAATTACACTGTTGGTGATATTTCCAATTATGGAACAGTTAAACTTACCAATGTCAACCGTGATGCCGAAGAAGGTATAAATATTATCGGCAGCGGTACAAGCAAAGTTACCGCCGAAGATAAAAACACTTGGGAAAACGGTGCTGCTTGGCTCGGTGAAGACGATGCTGATGTAAAGACCGTTGCTTATGAGGCAATTACAAAGGCTGCCGGAAATGTTACGATCTCTGCCGACAAGAAAGCATTCGAAGCCGCAGAGCTTGAAAAGGGCGAAAAGTATGTAGGTACTTTCGTTTATGGCGATATTGCTAACTATGCTTCTGTCAACCTCAAAGGTTTTGAAGACAAAGAGCATGAATATAGTATTATTGCCAATAATATCACTGCCGGTTCTACTGTGACGAAATACGATGCTGACGATGAAGCATACAAGACCGATTTTATGGCACAGGGTAAACTTACTGCCGATACCAATGTTTCGATTGCCGGAAGCATCAGCGGCTTTGATACTGTTGTCCTGAAAAACGGTGTTGGTGTTGTTGGTTCAGTCACTGGCGGAAACTTCAAGAATGTTGCTTTGGACGAAGATAACAATGTGGACTGGGAGGTCCCCGCCGATGAAATTATCGCTGCCGGAAGCCTTACTATGGAAGCCGCCAGCGTTGTAGGTGAGGTCGCCTGGTTTGACAAGGTAACGATGAACAACGCTTACATTGGAACGGTCAACAGTGTTAACAACTTGACTGTTGCGAAAGATGTTAACTCTATCGGTTCCTATACGGGTTCGGATAAGGCTGAAACTCTGACCATCAACAAGGGTGCAGTTCTGAATCTTGGTGGCGCGGATTTCGGTAAAGGTAACGACAAGCTGGTCGTAAACGGTACTCTGGTTCTTGTAGGCGATGAAGCAAGCCTTGCTGTCAAGAATATCAGCGGCAGCGGCGAAATCGCAGCCGCCCATGATGTTCGTGAAGAACTCGATATTGAGTTTGACAAGGTTCTTGACCTCGGTGCAACTGCAGAAGGTTTCCGCGGCAGTGCCTACGAAGCATCTGACGACACCGCCAAGAAAGCTGTTGCCATCGATATTTACGATGGTTACACCGGTTGGCTGGGTGTCAATAGTGAAGAGTTGGATTATAAACTCGGTTGCGACGATGCTGTTGACTATGTGAAGTTCAACATCGAAGAAAAGGGCACAACTGTAGCTATCAATGGTCTTGATGACGCTGATGTGGTATTCTCCTTCGATGGCGATTCCAAGCTGACTCTCGAAGAAGTCACTGAGAGACTTTCGGACCTCGGCGAAGGTTCTTATGTTCTCGGAATCACCAAGAAAGATGCAGATTCTGTCAGCTACAGCATTGGCATCGAACTTGCATAATAATTGCAATTGACAGGCAATTGGGCCGGGGAGTATTTCCCCGGCTTTTTTTATATTGCTTTAGCGTAAAAAACTACCGGCAGTGCCGGTGGGGTTGCAGTTAATGCGTCGAACACTTCTTCGGCAGGTGCCGGAGAAGTGTTCCGCGTTTAGTAAGATTGTTGTTACTGTTTAAGGCTTATCCGGTTCCGCCACTGGCGGGGTGTTTGATTGTATTTTTTGCGGAAAACTTTTATAAAACAGCCCGCTGTTTCAAAGCCGCAGAATTCAGCTATGCGTTTGATTTTTAAAGGCGAACTTTTCAGCAGCCAACAGGCTTTCTGCAAACGCAGTCGGGTAATGTATTTTTGCATAGTTTCGCCCATTGACCGGTGAAAGTCGCCGGAAAGCATAGTCCGGTTCAACTGCAATGCTTCTGCCACACTTGAACAATTTATTTTACTTGCATAGTTCATTTCCACATAATGTACTGCCCGTGCCACATTTTCCGGCAGATGATACAAATCATTGCCGTTTGCTGTCAGATCACAGCGGAATTGTGCCAGAATGGCTTTCAGCAGAGCATTGATTCTTTTGTGTCTGTCATTCATGCGGTCGGCGATAACCTGATCGGCACACTCCAGCAGAGCTGATTGGATTCCTGTTGGCGGCGGAAAATGACAATAAAGCGTCTGCCATTTGCCGTTATCACCCGGCTGTGAAAAGACCAACCGGGTGAGATCACGCATAAAAACTACCGAAAAACTGCGTTGATTCCGGTCGGCTGGCTCGCTGAAACTCCAGTTGCGTTTGCCGCCCACAGCAACCGAACCGGCGGGCAGTCGGCGTTTTTCCACAACTCCGTCATACGAAGCAATCATATTATGGATTCCATCCGGAAAAAATATGATCCGGAATAAATAATTGTATCTCTCGAACCCCGGCAGACAGGGCGTATCCGATAAATAATAATACTCCACGCAATCTGCATCCAGCAGTTTTTCATATTCCTGCAAATGATCCAATACAACTTGACTCGCCACCGAAACTCCGGGAAATCTGCCCGGCATAGGAGGGTATAATACTGACAAATTAACCATAAAATAAACAATAAACTGATTTTATAAATTATTTTTACTGCTAATTTAATATACATCAAGTTATTATCAACAACAACAAAAAATCTATAAATAAGGTGCAAGATCATGAAAAAACTCTTTTTATGTTTGTGTGCAGTTCTGGCGGCGGCATTTGTTAATGCTGATTTGGCAGTTGTGGAACAGGGTACTTTGGTGAAAGATGGTTTTCACAATGCTTTCCCTTCTATAACCAATTACAAGGGAAAACTTTATGTGGCATACCGCAAAGCCACCGGGCACCGCCGTTATGACGGCGTAACCGCTCTCCTGGTTTCGGCTGATAACGGCAAAACTTTCCAAAAAGTCCGCGAGTTTGCCGGCAACGGCGATATGCGAGACCCCCGTCTTTGCATAGTAAACGGCAAACTGGTCATTTACAACGGTTGCGGCCATCCGCAGAAAAAAGGCCCGCACAAGTATTCATTGAAAGCGTTTCGCAGCAGCGACGGCGTGAAATTTGAAGAATTTACCGTTACGGGATTGCAGGAAAATTCATTTTTCTGGGGCTGTGTACCTTATAAAGATGGCTATATTGCCACGGCTTACAAAAAGGTCGGCAAAGGTTTGGTAAGCAGTTTGTATTACAGCACTGACGGCGAAAAATTCCAGCATTATCTGACTTTTCCCGGCGTGGGCAACGAAACTTCGCTGGCGGTGGATAAAGAAAATAATCTCCATTGCATCGTCCGGCGGGAAACCGCCGACCGTTTGCCGGATTATCATGTTGTAAAAGATAAGAAGATCGTAAAATCAGTCCGGCTTTCCGAGCCGCTTCAGGGAATCATGCTGGCAGTGAACGGCGATGAATTTATAGTTGCCGGACGGCATTGGACATGGCGCGATCCGGTTAAGTTCGCCGGCCGCAAAAGAGTACGGTTGGATCTCTTTACCATGGATAAAGAAGGCAAATTGAAATTTCAGCAACCCTTGAAAAGTGCCGGCGATTGCTCATACAGCTTTTGCGTAAAACTGGATAACGGCGAATTTTACACAGTTTATTACTCCCAGCACGACTATATGGAGCGTTTTCTGAAAGAAAAAAATGCCAAGCCGCTGACCGACAAACGCCCCGCAGATATATGTTTTGCCCGCCTGAAAAATAAATAAGGTAAAAAATCAGCCGGTTGATGCTCTGTTCCGGCAAGCAAATCGGAACACGACACCAATTGGCTGATACAGTTGGTATTTCACTTCAGAAAATTCAGATTTTCACGCTTGACCTCACGGGTGATTACTGCGTATTTTTGCTGTATTCACTGCAGGCATCGAACACTTCTCCGGCAATGGCGTTGCTGGAGTAAGTCGCCCGCGTTACGGCATCTACTTTGTGAATAGTTGCCTCCTGTGGAGTCAAATGGTTCCATTTGCTCATAAAACCGGCTTTACGCATACGGTTTATGAAACTTGGAGTTTCTTCATGATCTCCGAGTGCCACGGCAACGATCTTTTTTTCCGGTGAAAGCAATACAGCGGTATTTACATAACCGTTGTAACCTTCTATGCGTTTATGTTTTCCGGTAGCGAGAAGCATATAGCCGCAGATATTGCCTTGTTTATCCCGCAATTCCACGCTGTTGCCGTATTGCATCCCCCAGTTGGTAAACTCCTTTACTGCGGCAAGCACATCGTTTTGATACTGTCTGCAAACTGCGGCATCCGGTTTTACCGCAGACAGGGCGGAGGTTTGGACAGGGGTTTTATCCCGGCAGCCGGCAATCATGAATACTGCTGTTGTAAAAAGGGCGGGAAGATATTTTTTCATAGCGTTTTTTCTGATTTGATTTTATTTTGGCAATTTGAACTGACTTATTCCGGCAACTTTCCAAGTATTTTTGTATTCCACCAGCGAGATGTAATAGCTTTTATTACGCTTTATACTGATTATTTCGATCAGAACATTGTTGCTGGTACTTTTGGCAACTTTGCGGATATTACCGGTTATTTTTACGGGGCAAAAATCTTTTTCCGCAAAAAGCCCTTTAGCATAATTACTGGTGAATATACCGTAATCGGAGCTGAACATCATTGAATAGAGTTTTTTCATATCATCTTTTTCAATGCATGTCAGCACTTCATGCAAAACTTTTTCTGCTGCACTCGGCAGTTCAGTCGGGGTCGTTTTCTTGTATTCGTCAATAGCAGATGAGCCCAAAATCATGTTCAGTACAACAACCATTGCAACTGCCGCAATGCATAATATGCCGATTTTCTTTGTTCTGTTACTCATAACAGCAATCACCATTCTTCCTGTGCTGTGGTAAAGCGGTAAATCTTTTCGTCGGTGCTTATCCAGCCCACATTATAGAGTAATCCTTCGCCGGTCGGGAGCAGTTCCTGCGGCATTTCGGTAGTAACATGACCATCCGCCCAGGCGGCGTTTACTGTTCCGGCATGACGGAACTGGGTGTTGCTGGAGTAAATTGTTGAATAATTCCAGCATTTGCCGTAGGGCCACAGCCGGTATTCATGGCGGAATACAGTGCCGTTGAGCTGACCGGTTTCAGAAAAAACAAGTTTGTTCACCGGATCGGTTATAGATGCCACCGGCGTGGGCGGAACGCTGATTCCCCAGCCCAGATTGGCATTCATGCCGTAACCGCCGCCCCAGCAATTAGCGGAATTGATATTTTCATAAACTTCTCCGGCAATTTCCGGGCAGATGCGTACATTCATATCTTCGTTGAAATAGCCGGTCAGAGTGCCTTTCTGCTTTAAATCGACTTTCCGCTGTTTGGCTCCTTCGCCGCACCATGCCGTACCCTGCCAGTTGCCGGGACCGAGGCTGGTCGGACTCATCAAACCGTGGTTGTCGTCAGCATACATGAGCGAAGCCAGACTCAACTGCTTGAGGTTGCCCACGCAATTACTGCTGCGGGCACGGCTCCGGGCAGAACTCAATGCCGGAAGCAGCATCCCCGCAAGTATGGCAATGATGGCAATGACGACCAACAGTTCTATAAGAGTGAACGGTTTGAGTTTTAAAAATGATTTGTAATTGCAATACATAGTATTTTACCTTTCTTTAATATATATATTATTTATTGCGAATTTTTTCAGAAATAATTAGAGAAGCCTAACTGATTATTTCTGAAAAAAGCCGCAACGGCGGCTTTTCCCCAAACAGCGGCAATTATTTTTTTGCCGGAGTTTTTTTCTCTTTACTGCACTCTTTATCGCCTTTTTTGCAGTTGTGGGCAGCATCTTTACCACCGGTGCAGACTTTGCCGGTCTTTTCGCAAACAGCGGCTTTTTTGTTGGCTTTTTTGCACTGATGTTTTACCGCGGCATTGTCTTTACCGCATTTTTTATCCGCTTTTTTGCAGTTGTGTGCGGCTTCTTTACCGGCTTTCTTGCACTGATGCTTTACTGCGGCTTGGTCTTTACTGCACTCTTTATTGCCTTTTTTGCAGTTGTGAGCGGCGTTTTTACCGCCGGTACAGGCTTTGCCGGTTTTTTCACAGATTTTTACCGTTTTATCGGTTTTTACTGCGGCGTTTTTTTCGGCGGCAACGGTCATGGATGTAACCGATACAGCGGCGGTAATGGCGAGAATGGTTCTCAACATCTTTTCTTTCTCCTTACTTTATTTGAGGACTTTTGATTTTGCCTTATTTGTGAAAAATTTTCAACAAGTTAGGCTTGTCTAACTTTTAAAATAACTGCATTTTCATATTTGTCAAATAAAAGTTTGAAAAAAATCAAAAAAATTGCCTTCAATGCTTTTTTGTGCTATATTGAGGTAATTCAATTGCACCAGAGGATCTGCTTGATATGTGGAAAAAAATATTTATACTTTTTTCAATAATACAATTGTCGGTACTGCCGGGAGAGGAAGTTGCCCGCAAAGTCCAATTTCCGGTTATGGGGACGGTTGCGGCGTTTGATTTTACCGGCGAAGCGGAAGATATGCCGGAACTTTTTGCCGCCGGAAAAAGTTGTTTTGAAAAAGTTACCGCCATTGCCAATTTGCACAAGGTCGATTCGGAATTGAGTCGGCTCAATGCCACGGCAGATCAAAAGCCATTTATTTGTTCTCCGGAACTTTACCGGTTGCTTCAGGATGCCCGCCGGGCGTGGATCGACAGTAATGGAGCATTTGATATAAGTGCCAAGCCGCTGATGGATCTGTGGGGATTTTACCGGAAACACCGCCGGAGTCTGCCGCAGGCGGAAGATATTGCCGGGGTTTTAAGGAAAGTTGGATTGGAAAAAGTAAAATTCAATGATGAACTCCGCAGTGTTTATTTTACAGTTAAAGGTATGCAGCTTGATCTTGGCGGTATCGCCAAAGGTTATGCCGTTGACCGGGCAGCAGAATCTGTGCAGAAAAAGTTGAGCCGGGGAATAATCGACCTCGGCGGCAATTTACGGTTGTTCGATCATTCATGCCGGAGCCGCCGGGTCGGTATCCGCGATCCGCTGGATGGCGGGCGTCTGGCGGGAGTGATAACTGTCGGCAATGGTGCGGTTTCCACCAGCGGCGGTTATGAAAAATTTGTTACTTACAATAACAAGCGTTATTGTCATATCATAGATCCGGCAAGCGGTCTGCCGGCAGAAAAGTTTTTGTCTGTAACGGCAGTAACAGCCAATGCTGTTGATGCTGACTGGATGAGTACAGCGGTATTTGTGCGGGGATCGGTTTTGGCACAGAACCTGATAAAAAAATATCCGGGAACAGAATTCTACATTTATAAAGAGAGTGAAAAGCTTCCGGGGTGGGAATTAATACATGTAAAACAGCCGTATTTTTAAAATTTTGTACAATAAAACTTGCTTTCCACGCATTTTTTTATTAAAAATATACTTTTTGAGCTGAAATAAAGTTTGTATTTTGCCTGAAGAGAGCTATATATTTACTTGAGTCAAGGTGATGGAAAGGAGTTTTTATATGCGGAAGAGTTTTTTGATAACAGCCTGTGCATTGTTTGCTTTCTGCACAGTCAGCGGTTCTGCTTTTGAAAAAGGTTCCGGTTTTGATCCGGAACAACCTCTGAATAAGATATTGTTCAAGCATTGGCAGGAGAAAAATATAAAAAATCCAGTTTCTGCCTCCGATGCCGTTTTTCTCCGCCGGGTGGCTCTGACTGCCGCCGGCAGATTGCCCACTGCGGCTGAAGCAAGAGATTTCATCTTTGATGATACTCCCGGAAAACATACCAAAGTCATCGAAAAATTTCTCAATTCCGCCGAGTATGCCGATATGCAGGCAATGCGTTTTGCCGATATGCTGCGTATAAAATCAGAGTTTCCCATCAACCTCTGGCCCAATGCGGTGCAGTTTTATCACCGCACGCTCCACGATGAACTGCTTGCCGACCGTTCGCTCAAGAGCATGTTCTACGACCTTTTGACCGCTTCGGGCAGCAACTTCCGCACTGCTCATGCCAACTTTTTCCGCGGCAGTGCCGACCGCTCCCCGCTGGGATTGGCAAAAATGGTTCTGCTGACCACGATGAATATGCGGGAAACAGAATTCAGTAAGGACGAACTGGAAAAGTTTGCCAGACTTTTCAGCTGTATAAAGTACAAATCCACTTATGAGTGGAAAGAAGAAATCGTTTATAACGATATTGTTCCGCAGAAATTTGAAGCCATGCTGCCGGATGGTACCGAAGTGGAAATCGACAGCGGCAAAGCTGATCCCCGGAAGGTTTTTGCCGATTGGCTGTTGGATGACGGCAATGATTACTTTGCCCGTGCCATGACCAACCGGGTCTGGTACTGGGTCTTCGGCAAAGGTATTTATCCCGAAGCGGATGCCTTGCCGCGACTGCCAAAGGACGCATCGTTCTGGGACAGACTTTTCGGCACCGGCTCTGCGGTTTCCGGCGATCAGCCCTTTTCTGCTGAAGTGCAGAACTATCTGATTGCAGAATTCAAACGCAGTAATTACAGTCTGAAACACCTTTACCGCTTGATAATGAACTCGGCGGCATTTCAGGCGTCATCGCTCGATCAGGACGAAGTGCGGCTGCAGAACTTTGCCTGTTATCCGGTAAGACGGCTGGAGTCGGAACTCTTGATCGACGCTCTGGCAGCAGTTACCAGAGGGTATGACCAGTATATGAGTGTGATCCCTGAACCTTTTACCTATCTGCCCAAAACCAATAAAGCAATCAATATTGCCGACGGCAGTATTTCTACCGGAACGCTGGACAATTTCGGCCGTCCGCCGCGGGATTCGGGGCAGTTTTCGGAACGCAACACTGCCAGCACCGATTCGCAGGGGCTGTATCTGATGAATTCCGCCGCACTTTACCGGCGGATAAATAACTACTGCCGCAACCTCTTTCGGGTGGCAAACACGGATGATAACCGGTTGGATCAGATTTATCTGGATGTACTTTCCCGTTACCCGACCAATCGTGAACGGCAGGTGTTTAAGAAGTACCGGGCAAGTTTGGATCGGAAATCCCGCAATCTGGTCTGGAGCGATACGGTGTGGGTTTTGTTCAACAGCAAAGAATTTATTTTTTATCATTGAGAAAGGAGTATTGTTATGATTGACCGGAGAGAATTTCTCAAGATGATGGCTATGTGCGGTGTGTACGGGGCTTTCAACCGGGTGTCCGGAAATCTGCTGGCGGCTCCTGTTGAGCGTAAGCGTGAACCCGCCCGTTCGGTTATTGAGATCTGGGTGTGGGGCGGCCCTTCGCATCTGGAAACTTTTGACCCCAAACCCAACGCCGGTAAAGCATACAACGGTGATTACGGCGATATACCTACCAATGTCAAGGGTATCCGCATCAGCGAATTTCTGCCCAAACTGGCACAGCATGCCGATAAATACTCGATCATCCGCAGTATGTGCCACAAAACCAACGGCCATGAAACCGCTACTTACCTTATGCAGACTGGCCGTATGCCCGGAGACGGTATAACTTACCCGGCGATCGGGGCGGTGCTTGCCATGCTCAAAAGCGGCAGTTACAAAGGTAAATTGCCGCCGTATATAGCTTTGACAACCAACAAAGGAAGATTTTCGGAAAACGGTTTTTTAAGCGACCGCTTCAAGCCGCTTGCCACCGGCTCCAACCCCAACAATGCCAAATTTCTGGTCGATGGTTTTGTAGCTCCCGGCGGCGTGAGCAAAGAACATGTTTTACGCCGTCAGAAATACGCCGATGAGCTTGACAGTTTTACCCGCAGTATAACCAGCTGCCGGGAACTTCGGGAGTTTGAAAAAGCCTCGCTGGATGCTCAAGCAGTGTTAAGCGGCGACGATGCCAAGGCGTTTGATTTGAATCTGGAAAGCGACGCAGTGCGTAACCGTTACGGCCGGACCCGTTTCGGTCAGTGCTGTCTGGCGGCTCGGCGGCTGGTGGAAATGGGCGTACCCTATATAACGATCAACGCTCAAGGCTGGGATACGCATAAAAAACACTTTGAATCCATGCAGAAACTCGGTCCGGAATTCGATCAGGGATTTTCGGCCTTGCTGGAAGATTTGAGTGAAAGGAAACTGCTGGATACCACGCTTATCTGGTGTACCGGTGAATTCGGCCGTACCCCCCGCGTGGATTATCAGGAGCCGTGGAACGGCGGACGCAACCACTTCTGCCACTGTTTCAGCACGGTGGTTGCCGGCGGCGGATTCGTTGGCGGCAAGGTCGTAGGGGCTTCTGACGCTCACGGTGAACGCCCGGTCGAACGGCCGGTATCGCCGGTGGATCTGTTGTGGAGTATTTACGAACTCGCCGGGATCGACCCGGCACAGAAGTTGCCCAATCCGCGTAATCTGGATCTTTCCATATTACCTCCCTCCGGCGGTAAAAATAAACTCAAAGAACTCTATCGGGAGCAAATATGAATATAAATAAAGTCTTTACCGGGATGCTGGCATTGGCATGCGGCAGTACGCTGGCGGCATCTCATATCGGATTCCTGATGCCCTCCGGTGCCAGACAGGATTCGCGTGTGGAAATTATTGTAGGCGGTCAGGGCTTCTGGGGCTCTCATGGCGTCCATATATCCGGTGGCGGCGTGACCGTGGAAAAAGTCCGGTATATCCGCAGTCTGCCCAATATCAGCGGTTCACAGCGTCGGTATTATAATCAAATACTGCGTCAGTTCCACGGCGGCAAACCGATCACAGTCAAAAAGCCGGAAAGCACCGAAGGGTGGCGAACTCACTCGTTCCACGAACGCTTGACCGAGCTTACCCCCTGCGAACGCGATATAACATATCAGGCCTGGTTCGTGCCGAAAAACAGCCTGCAAGCCAGTCCGGCTATTGCCGGCCGGGTGATCGTGGATCTTAAAATTGATAAAAATGCCAAACCCGGCGTGCGGGAATTCCGGTTGGTCGATCGCAACGGCACATTGAGCAATCCGTTAAAATTCTTTATCGGCGATGTACCAGAAGTTCGGGAAGATTATTTCCCATTCCCGCCTGCTGTACGCAGTATTCCTGAAATACCGATCCCCTCGGCAGTCAACGGACAGATCATGCCCGGCGAAACCGACCGCTACACTTTCAAAGCCGTCAAGGGCGGAGAGATCACCTTCAAGCTCTACGGGCGTTTCTTCAATCCCTTTATCGGCGATGGCGTACCGGGCCATTTTCAGCCGGTGCTGGAAGTCGTTGATGAAAACGGCAAAGTCCTTGCTTATGCCGATGATTACTTTTTTGATCCCGACCCGGTGCTGACCTTTACTGCACCAGCCGAAGGCAAATACACTTTGCGGATACGCGACGCACTCTACCGCGGCCGTGAAGACTTTGTTTACCGGGTGAATGTTTTTGCCGGTAAATTCCAGCCGCCGGCGGTTGCCGCTCCGAAAATCGGCAAGATACCTTTCCGCGATATGGGTGCGTTGAAAATCACCGATCCGCTGGAATATCCGGTAATGCTCAAGCATACGATCACCAGAGCCGCCGGTAATGATTACTTTATCAAACTCAAAAAAGATGAAGAAGTCGTGCTGGAGGTCTTTGCCCGCCGTCTGGGATTGCCGCCGGATGCGGTGATAAAGGTTTTTGACGGAGACGGTAAACTTATTGCTCATAACGACGATACCGAACGGCTCAAAGTCGGCACGATATTGCACAATACCGCTGACCCGCTGCTTTACTTTAAAGCTCCGGAAAAAGGTGTTTACCGCGTGAATGTATCTGATACTGCGACTGCGTTCGGCGAGGCTTACAAATACTTTTTGCGTATTGACCGCAAGCGGGTGCGTTTTGCATTATATACTGCACCTTCCACCTTGCGGCTGTCTGCCAATACTGCCAACCGCATAAGCATAGTCGCCGACCGTTTTGACCAGTTCAATGGCGAGATCAAGCTTAAGATCGTCAGACCAAAAGGTTATAAATTCCTGGGTACTGATACGATCCCGGCTAACTGCAATAAAGCCGATTTCACCATTACCGGCGAATACAAAAAAGCCCGCCCGGTCGAAGAACTGGTAATCGAAGGCAGTGCCGGAAAATTCAAGACCCGCGTGATTGCCGGTGATGAAGCAATGCAGGCTTTTGCCTATACACATATAAATCCGGCAAAAACATTCCCGGTGCGGGTGGCGGGCAGATACAGTTTGATCGAGTTCCAGAATATCAAAAACAATAAGGTCGTTATCGGCAGCAAGCCCGTAACCCTGACCGCCAAACTGGTCAATGGCTATATACCGCCGAATATGGATGTCAAGCTCGAAATTCCGGATAAACCAGATTGGATAAAAATCGTTGCCGCCCCGGTCAGCAAAACGCAGATGGTAAAGTACAATGTCAAAGTAAGAGTCAAGGGGAAAAACAAGTTCAGGACCCAGGTAAAGACCCGTCTGGAAGTTCCACCGATGAAAATTACTTTGCAGGGCGACAAAGAATATGCCAACAAATCTGCCAATGTTGTAATGCAGGCGGTCTGGGTGGTAACGCCCAAACCGGATAAAAAAGGCAGAGTCAAAAAATATACCCAGAAAATAACATTGCCGGCATTGCAGATACAAGGAGGTAAAAATTGATCGTTTCTCACGCCGAATTTACCAGCAGCGGAGGCATCCGTGAAGATTTTTTTACGGCATATTGTTCTGAAAAGGAGTACTTTGCCGAAGAAGCGGAAGCTCTTTTTGCCGCGTATGAAAGCGAGCTTGCCCAATACGGTTGTTCGCAAGATAGCGAGATGCTTCTGCGGATACATTTAAGCGATGTTACCAACCAGTTTGAAATACTTAAAACGATTCTGAAAGACCGCCGCAGTTTTGTTTCGATCGTCGGTCAGCCGCCGGTGGACAACCGGCGTATTGCCATTGAAGCATGGCACTGGCAAGGTGCGGAAAAGCGTGTGAACGGTGATGCTCTGGAAATGAATTTAAACAATTATCAGGCATTGTGGTTCAAAAAGGAAAACTTGCGATCTGCCGGCAGTTTTGACCAGACTTACGAAGAGTTTGAAGCGTTGGGTGATTATCTTGAAAAGCATAATGCCAATGTTGCCGGAAACACCGTGCGTACATGGCTTTACAACCGCGATGTGGATAATAATTATGTCGGATTGGTTCAGGCAAGGAACAAGTATTTTGCCGGAATCGGGCTGACTGAAGACACGCATTTTATTGCCAGTACCGGCATTGAAGGTCAGATGGCCGATGTCAAACGCCTGGTCAAGATGGATTCGATCAATTATCCCGGATTGCAACCGGGGCAGATGCAGTATTTGTATGCGTTGGAAAATCTTTCGCCCACAGCAATTTACGGCGTCAGCTTTGAGCGGGGAACCCGTTTGATTTTTGGCGACAGATCGCATTACTTTATTTCCGGCACCGCCAGTATTGATAAACACGGCGAAGTGATGTATCTTTGCGATGTGGCAAAACAGACCCACCGCATTATGGATAATATCGAAGCATTGCTCGCTGAAGGCGGCGGATCGTTGAGCAATATAAAGCTCGGCACGCTCTACTTGCGGGATACTGCCGATGCTGATATTGCACGCAATATCATATTTGAGCGTATCGGCAAAACGCTGCCGCTGGTAACGGTAAAAGCTCCGGTCTGCCGCCCCGCATGGCTGGTGGAAATGGAATGTATAGCCGTAAATGATAAAGGCAGTGATAAATACCCGGTACTGAAGTAAACAAGATATGTAATAAAATCTGCATAGGCAAAAAGCAAGTACCGTTTTTATTAAGCTCTGTTTCCAATATTGTTTGGAGAAAAAGCACGATATTGGATGCTGTTTTATTTTTCAAACCTCAAGTGGGCTGTTGCAAAACTCTTGAGATTTGCAACAGCCTTTTTTCTATTTTTCCGTTCAATCCTATAAAAAATCATCATTTCTTTATCAACACTCAAGCATATATTGGCTTCTTCTCAAATTGGATGTTTGAGCAATAACTTCCACAATGTTGTTTTTGTGCGGCTTAACTTATCAACTTATTCGATATAATAGACCTTGCACATCCCAAGGGGGCATTGCATTGTCCCCTTGGAACCCCTTGCTCGGTCGGCAGCAATATCCAGTGCGAGTTACCTGGCGATTTTTAATTAGAGCGGCGGCATACGCCGCCTTAACCACCGC
>SUVS01000095.1 GCA_015061885.1 Lentisphaerota bacterium | reverse complement strand
ACTTTTGCCAGGGATTTGCAGAGCCGCGGACCGAGAGGTGAAGCGGGCGAAAAATCTCCCATCATGAAGCCTTACCGCATGGCGAAATATCCGGTCACCAATGCAGAGTATGCCGACTTCTGCAAATCGACCGGACATCGTCCGCCTCGCTACTGGCGGAACGGAACTTTCCCTGCTGGAAAAGAAAAACACCCCGTGCTGGAGGTCTCGGTGGACGATGTGAACGCTTATTGCCGCTATATCGAAAAGAAATATCCCGGCTGGCATTTCCGTCTGCCGACCGAAGCCGAATGGGAGAATGCCGCCGCCGGATCGAAGCATTTTGAGTTCCCGTGGGGAAATGCCGACCGAGTCAAGATGAAAAACGGTATGATCGAAGCCCCGTTCAATTTCAATGCGGTGGTCGCCGCCCATTATTTGAAGACATCGCCGGACTTGAAAGTGATCTTTTTCCACCGGCGGTCCGCCCGGCAGGGAGAATCCGCAGCGCTGCGGGATTTGATCTCGGTGAATGAGCGCGGACAGGTGCGCGGCTGGATCAACCATCGCGATCACACTGGATTCGTTTACACCGACTTGTTCCGCAACTTGTCCGCCGAGGGCGGATTCACCACCCCGGTGGATCGGTATCCCAACGGAAAAAGTCCTTATGGCTGCTTTGACATGGCCGGGAATTCGTGGGACTGGACCAGTTCCGAAATCACTGCGACCAATGGAGCCGAACGCGGCAAAACCGTCAACGCCATCCGCGGCGGTTCATGGTACGCCAACAAAAATTCCTGCCGGACCAGCTATCGAGGTGAAGGCCGCCGTGCTCAAGGAAGATACAATACGGTCGGTTTCCGTCTGGTCGCCGAACCGAAATAAGAGAAAAAATCACTTGGCGGCAAGATAACTCCAGCCGCCAAACGGATACCCTGTTATTCCATGCCGAACATCTTTTTCTGGTCATCCCACATCAAAGGCATTGCCTGCTTGAGTTGCTCAATACCGATATCCTTTTCTAAAGTACCGGCGATGATTGCATGGATGATTTCCGGGGAAAGTAAGGTCAAACGGATAATGCGTGAAACATAGCCGTCATCTTTGCCAATGGCTCTGGCAAGCTCATGGACATTGGAAAACTTACCGCTGTCGATCAATGTCTGCCAACTGAATTTTTGCATAAAAACGATGTCGGGCTTCTACAAAGTTGCGGATCGCAATTTTTCTTTCATAAGGTATCTCATGCTCATAATATACCGTATTTTACCGTCAGATGCAATCTGCAAAATAAAAAAGCGAAAAGATTTCTTTTGCTGCTCTCTGTTTTATCTGCCTTTTTGCTTGTTTTGCAGATGCTTCATACCGTATTTGAGTATCTGTTCTTTTGAACCTGGAACTGCCCACATGATGTGCAGCTCTTTGTATGCCGGGGACTCGTTCTCATCTTCTTCGCTGAATATTTTTGAAACCGTATTTTTGTAAATACCGATGTAAAAAACTGCAAGGACTTAAAAAAGAGCGTTCCGGAAGTACCGTCAAGTCCTTGAAAAAGGATAACTCCGCAAGGACTTATTGTCATATTTTGAGCAGAAAATTTGTCGGAATATCAGCTCTGCATACCAGTAAAAGTGCGGCAAACTCCCGCTGTCAGGGCTTGGAGTTTATTGCTGTTCCCTTGACAGGCATTGCCCTGTAAAAACCAACTTTTTTTCTCTGCCACTTCTATCCCTTATAAAAGTCTGAAGCAGAGATTTTCTGTTTCGCCAAGAGTTAACCTCCACGTTTTAAAATTGTTGATTATTCTACATCTTTAAGCAATATAAAAGCTGCATCACTGCCTCGCAATGAAATCATACTGTCCAGCAGGCGTATCCGCAAAAGATCCCCCAGCGGTGCCCTGCCCTCCAGCGTTATCTTTGCCCCCGGCACCAATCCCATATCGGCAAATTTTTTGGAACCTTTGAGTGCAGTACCGATATAAGCGATGACACCGCTTTGCTCTTCCTGCAAATCATTAAGCGAAATCAACTCCTGCACCGGGTTGGTTTCGGGCATTTCCGCAAAGACCTTATGGAGTTTGCTGCGGACTGCGGCGGCATCTTCGTCGGCAGTCAGCATATCGGTAAGCACTATGAGTTTACGCAATACATTCTCATTTATATCGTGTTCGACCTTGCACGCTGTAGCATCAGCTTCTTCATAGGAAAGCTCCAGAACCTCTTCAAAAAAACGACACAAACACTGATGCCGCTTGCGAATGACCGCCGCCGCCTGTGCCCCCGCCGCGGTAAGGACTACCGGCTGATGCGAACGGTATTCTATCAAATCCCGAGCTGCCAACGCCTGCAATGCATTGGTGACAGAAGGCATTTTGACCTGTAACCGTTCGGCAAGTTCTTTACTGTGTGCGTGCCCATTGGCATCTATCAAATCCGCGATAGCTTCCAGATAATCTTCCAGACTGCTGGAAATATTGGCATTTATACGCATAGATCATCTCCTGAAATTAGTCTTGTTTAACTTTCAAGAAGATAATGTAGCACATAAAAAAAGTTTTTCAACTTTTTGAGTATAAAAAAACTTCTTCTCGGTGGATGCGGCAAGTAAAAAACGCACCGCTGGGTGGGGATGGAGTGGCCAAAATATACCATTGCCCGCGAATGCGGAGAATATGGCATACAGGTGTTGTAAAGCGAACACCTGTGTGCGGATAGATATGGGAAGATATGGGAAGATATGGGAGGACGGGCAAAGCCCGCCAACAGTTCCGGGAGTTTGCCAAGCCGCCACAAGGTAGAAGAAAAAATAAAGAAAGCAAACAGCTCAACTGGTCGTAACTGATAAAAACATACCGCTGGATTGCGGATGGTTTGCAAATACGGCAAGTGCTTTTGCAAGCCGCCGCAAAACAAAATAAAAAACATTGCTGGAAGACTGCTCAACCCGGGTCGTAACTGATAAAAATATGCCGCTGGATTGTGGATGGATTGCAAATACGGCAAGTTCTTTTGCAAGCCGCCGCAAAACAAAATAAAAAACATTGCTGGAAGACTGCTCAACCCAGGTCGTAACTGATAAAAATATGC
>SUVS01000004.1 GCA_015061885.1 Lentisphaerota bacterium | reverse complement strand
AAATTATACATTAAATAAATGGTTCAAACCTTATTTATAAACAAGGAGAAAGAAAAATGCTTAAAGTCGGTTATGCCCAGGAAGTGATGACCCCACCCACCGGAATTGATCTTGCCGGATACTTCAACTTACGCCTCAATGAAGGTATGTACGATGATTTGTTCGTCAAAGTCATCGCCATCGAAATTGACGGCAAACGCACTGCCCTGGTTACTTTGGAACTTTGCAGTATCATGAAGGTGATGTTTGATGCCATCAAAGCCAGAGTCGATGCTGAATTCGGCGAAGGTCTGTACGAAAATATGCTTATCTGTGCTACGCACACCCACACCGGCCCGCGTTTTAAAAACCTCGAAAAGCAGGAAAATGAACGCATCCAGTACGCCTTTGACAGCACCGTCGATGCCGTTATCCGCGGCCTCAAGCGTGCTTTCATGAACTTGCAGGATGCTGAATTTGAAGCCACTAAAGTTTACAACAACCCCTACGGTTTTGTCCGCCGCTACTGGATGAAGAGCGGCGATATCGTTACCAACCCCGGCTGGCGTAACCCCAATATCGACAAACCTGAATGTGATTTTGACCGCACCATCAACATTCTGGCCATCAAGCAGGGCGGCAGAATTGCTGCGCTGGTTTGCAACATTGCCAACCACGGCGATACCATCGGCGGCAACCTGATCTCGGCTGACTGGTACGGCAGATTCACCCAGGAAGTCCAGCACGAACTGAAAACCAGCTTGCCGGTAATGGTGCTTGACGATGCCTCCGGCGACATCAACCACTTTGACTTCCATCAGGACATCAACCAGACCGGTTATCACGAAGCCGTCCGCGTCGGCAGAGGCTATGCCCGGATCGTGGTCGATGCCCTTGCCAACCTCAAACCCATTGCGGCGGATAAACTGGTCATCAAAAACACCAGCGTGACCATTCCGCACCGTCAGATCTCCGACGAAGAACTCGCCGCCGCCCAGCATACACTTGATACTGTGCCGGATATCAAAAAAGACGGCGACTTTGAAAGTCAGGACCTTGCCAATAAAGTTCCTGCCGCACTGCGTTACTTTGCCCAGCGGGTGCTGGATTGCCGTGCCAAGAGCACACCTTCCCACGATTGCCGACTGACCAGCATCAAGATCGGCGACTCACTGGCATTTGTCAGCTTGCCGGGTGAACCCTTCAACGGTATCTCCCGTGCCATCCGTGAAGCCAGCAAGTTTGAATACACCTTTGTTGCCGAACTGGCACAGTCGGTTTCCGGCTATGTACCGATGAAGGAATGTTTTGCCCGCGGCGGCTACGAAGTCCAGCCGGGTATAAACACCGTTGCTCCGGAAGCGGCCGATGCCATCATTGAAGCTGCGGTAAAGAATCTGTAAGCTGATTTTACAGTAAAGCACAAAAGCGGCAGAGCGTAAGTTCTGCCGCTTTTTTAGTGTCGCCGCATACGCCCGCCTACGCTGAAGTTTTCGCCTACGCCAAGGCTTCCACCTACGCGGCGGACAAGTCGGCGGACAAGCCGGTTTTGTATTGCCGCCAAGTGCTGTTGAAGGGATTTGCCCGCCTCCCGTTTATTACCGTTATTTTCCGTTATTGACCGTTTAACACTGCACGGAGCAACAGGCGTATAAACATAAAAAATGCCGGCTCATTTCTGAACCGGCATTCTGTTTTTTTCAGAACAACCGCTTATTTTTCTTCAGCAGATTCTTTCTTTTCAGCGGCGTCAACAGCTTCCAGAGCCGCTTTATCAGCCAGCGACATGTTGCCTTCCACACGGCCGTCATCCAGCTCGTTGATAACACGGGTTTCGAGGTCGATAAACATCTGACGCAAGTCGATCACACCGCCGATACCGAACCAGACTGCAGTAATTGCCGCCATGACACCCGGTACGAGGAGGGTGGTAATGAGGAAGTACCAGCTCCAAAGTTCGATCGTCCACGGAGTGACTGCATTCCAGATCAAGACCAGAATAAATGTCAAACCGAAACGGTAGATGAAGCTGTAAACAAAGTAACTCCATGCAATGAACTTATCACCTTTGGTATATTCAGGCGTAATACCGATAAGCTTGCCAAACACAGTCTTCCAAGTCCAGGCACTCTTGATTTCACGCTGTTCATCCAAAGCGTATTTGCCGCGGTGCAACATACGGTCGAGGTTGAACTTTTCTTTGCAAGTCAACAGCGACACCACCACATAAAGCAGCAAAGTGGTCATCATGGTAATGAAATACCACTCATAACTGTTGATCGGGCAACGATCCTGGGTAACGACCGACCAGTTGATGTAGGGCATGAACGGCGAGGAAAGAGTGGTCAAAGCGTTTTTGACGCCTTCCAGCAGACCGTTATCACGCAACCACGGATAAACCAGATTTGCCCACTGACGCTGAACGAACATACCGCCCAGAGCCATGAATACCCCGGTCAGCAAACTTGTCCAGGCACCTTTGGTGGTACCGAAACGGCTGTACAAACCCAGAATAAGCATAGGTCCGCAACCGCCCAGCCACATGGTACACATCAGCGATACAAACAAACTGATGTAATCCAACTGCGACATAAAGCTCGATCCGCAGAAGAAGAAGACACCTACGCCGATAGCCACCCAACGCACCATCCACATGTGTTCACGCGGAGTGAGTTTCTTCTTACGCAAGGGAAGGATCACATCCTGACTTACAGTAATGGTAGCAGAGAAAATACGCGTATCGTCGGTGGAGAGCATCAGCAGTACCATCATCAGACAGAAGAGACCAAGAGCCCCCTTGGGCAGCATGTTACGCATGGTCACCGGCAGCATCAGCTGATAGTAAAGCGTACGGAATTTCTGATAAACCGGCATACCTTTGTCGATAGTTTCCTTGTTGGAAACACCGGCGGCATCGGTAGTCATAGCCTTTTTGGCAACATTGAGATAACGCGTATCAATGTCATTGCCTTCAGCAAGCGGAGCATCCTTGCCGATGATGTGCTTCTGCACCGGCATTGCCTTGAGGCTGGAAATAACCTGCGAGCACATCGCTTTATCGGTAACGACTTCCTGTGCAACCTTGCTGGTAAGTTCCAGACGGATTTTATGAGCTTCCTGTGCATGGTTGGCGTGATTGAGCATAACCAGTACAGCTACAGCAACCAGCACATAGAAAATCAAACCAAGAGCAGAACGCCAGGTACCGAGCAAACTTGCCATTTTCTGTTCGTGCGGCGAACGGGCGGCGTTAGAGGACGAACCGGCACCGATCCAGCTTGCACGCTGAAGAAGCTGGGTCACGATGGGCAGCATAACCAGCGAAAAGACATTGAAGTCTTTGAGCTTGGCAATATCCATGGCGTCAATAAAACTTTCGCCCGGTGCCCGGTCAGCCATCAACGGAAGAATTTCCGAGTTCCACGGGAACTTGACCAGCACGAAGATAGTGAAGAATACCAGCATCGGGTAAACAATGAAACCCTGAATGGTATCAGTAATAATAATACTCATTGCCCCGCCAATACAGATAATGGAAATCGCCATAAAAAGGCAGATAAGCATAATCACATGGAAGGTACTCCATTCAATACCGAAGAGCATAAAGTTCTGCGGTAAATCCAAAAAGTAAATAAAGAAACGGGCAGCCAGAGCCGGCATGATCATATTGGCAAGCATTTCCGACAGACTGCGGAGTGCCGCTGCAAAAATACGCAGCTTGCGGCTGTAACGCATTTCGATGAACTGACCGATACTCTGGGATTTGGTTTCGCGGAAGCGGTAAAGTACATAACCGAACAGACCCAACACCACCCCGACCGGCAGAAGAAGAGCCGTCCAGAACGAGGTCGCAAAACCGGTTTTGTAGTGGATTTCAACATAGCTCACCAAGCCGATGATCGACAAGCCCGAAGCCACATCCCCCACCGAGATAACATATCTGCCGCAGACACGACCTGCCGACAAAAATGTAGTTACATCACGCAGATAACGGCGTGAATACAGACCCATACCCAACACGAAAAGTGTCGGAACGATCACGATCAACCAATCCCATACTGACATCATGTGTTAAAAATTCCTTCCTTATGTGTTATTTACGATTTATTGCCGTGATAAAAGCAATAAAAAACATATTCGGTAATATAGCACAATTCTGGCTTTTTGCAAGTATAAAACTCAAAGAACTGCAAACATAAAAAAAGCCGGCTCATCGTTGAACCGGCTTTTACGAGGTCTTGAAAATTACTTATTGTCTTTGGCTGCTTCTTCTTTTTCCACAGCTTCGAGTGCAGCTTTATCTGCCAGCGACATATTGCCTTCCACGCGGCCGTCGTCCAGAACGTTGATCGTTCGTGTTTCCAGGTCAATGAACATCTGACGCAAATCAATAACACCGCCAATACCGAACCACACGGCTGTAACAGCAGCCATGGCACACGGCACGATCAGAATAGTGATAAGGAAGTACCAGCTCCACAGTTCGATCGTCCACGGAGTGATGGCGTTCCAGATAACAACCATCAGGAAGGTCAGACCGAAACGGTAGATAAAGCTGTAAACAAAGTAACTCCATGCCACAAATTTATCGCCTTTGGTGTATTCGGGGGTAATACCGATGAGCTTGCCAAAGACATTCTTCCAAGTCCACGCACTCTTGATTTCCCGCTTTTCATCCAATGCGTATTTTCCGCGGTGCAGCATACGATCCAGATTGAAGGGTTCTTTACAGGTAAGCAGCGATACAACCACATAAAGCAGCAGCGTGGTCATCATGGTTACAAAATACCACTCATAGCTGTTGATGGGACAGCGTTCCTGGGTAACAACACTCCAGTCAACATATGGAGCAAAGGGGCTGGAAATAGCGGTCAAGGCCTTGGTAACGCCCGCCAGCAAACCATTGTCCCGCAGCCAGGGGTAGATAATATCCGCCCAGTTGCGCTGCACGAACATGCCGCCAAGAGCCATAAACATACCGGAAAGCAAGCTTGTCCATGCCCCGCTGGTGGTACCGAACCGGCTGTAAAGCCCCAGAATAAGCATAGGCCCGCAACCGCCGCACCAGACGGAGATCATCAAGGTAACAAACAGCCCGATGTAGTCCAACTGCGCCATAAAGCTCGACCCGAGGAAGAAAAATACACCGACCCCGATGGATACCCAACGAACCATCCACATATGTTCACGCGGAGTGAGTTTTTTCTTACGCAGAGGCAGGATCACATCCTGACTTACTGTAATTGCCGAACTGAAAATACGAGTATCGTCTGTAGAGATCATCATCAGCAACACCAGAAGACAGAAGAGTCCCATCATACCCGGAGGCAACAGATTACGCAAGGTTACCGGCAGCATCAGCTGATAGTAGAGAGTACGGAACTTCTGATAAACTGGCATACCGGCGTCGGTACTGCCTGTGGTAATCTTGCCGTCAAGACCTTTGGTCAATTCATTTTTGGCGGTGTTGAGGTAACGAGTATCAATATCTTTGCCTTCGCCCAGCGGAGCATCTTTGCCGATGATGTGTTTCTGCACCGGCATTGCTTTAAGACTGCCAAGAACTTTATCCCGCATAGCAGTATCGGAAATAACTTCTCCGGCGATCTTGTCAGAGAGTTCCAACCGGATCTTGTGTGCTTTATCGGAATGATTGGCGTGATTGAGCATGGTCAGCACAGTAACCGCAACCAGCACATAGAAAATCGTCCCCATTGCCTGACGCCAAGTACCCAACAAGCTCGCCATTTTCTGCTCATGCGGCGAACGGGCAGCTGTCGATGACGAACCGGCACCGATCCAGCTGGCACGCTGCAAAAGCTGACTTACAAAAGGCAATGCCAGCAGCGAGAATAAATTGAACATTTTGAGATTTGCAATATCATTCGGATTGATAAAGCTTTCCCCGGGCACACGGTCGGCCATCACCGGCAGCATTTCACTGCTCCACGGGAACTTGACCAGCACGAAAACAGTGAAAAGCACCAGCATCGGGTAAAGGATGAACCCCTGAATAGTATCGGTAATAATAATACTCATTGCCCCCCCCATACAGATAATACTGATCGCTAAAAAGAGGCAGAGCAGCATAATCAGGTGGAAGGTGGAGAAAGTCATACCGAGAAATTGGACTTGATGGGGAAAATCCAAAAAGTAGATAAAGAAACGGGCTGCCAATGCGGGCAGAATCATATTGGCAAGCATTTCGGAAATACTGCGCAGCGCCGCTGCAAAAATACGCAATTTACGGCTGTAACGCAATTCGATAAACTGACCGATACTCTGGGATTTGGTTTCCCGGAAGCGGTAAGTCACATACCCGAACAAACCCAGCACCACCCCGACCGGCAGCAGCAGCGATGTCCAGAACGCAGTAGCAAAACCGGTTTTGTAGTGTACTTCCACATAACGCATCAGACCGATGACCGACAAGCCCGATGCAACATCGCCCACTGAAATAACATATCTGCCGCAAACACGCCCGGCGGAGAGAAATGTCGTTACATCCCGCAAATACCGGCGAGAATACCACCCCATACCCAACACAAAAAGTGTCGGCACGATCACGATCAGCCAATCCCATACAGTCATCATGTCTTACAAAATCCTTCCTTATGTGCTTATTTTTCTATTCTGCAAAAGATAGATGTTTAATTACGTATTATAGCACCATTTTCGTTACTCCGCAAATTTAAGAAGAATATTTCAGAAAAGAAAAAAAATCGCCACAACCGAAACAGACGAACAACAAAAACCCAACAAATTTCAAATTCAACTTGAAATTTGTTGAAAACATTGTATATTATTGTCAGTCCAGTTCATTTGCACAACAACAAATTCGGAGGTGCGTATGATAGCACGGCAAATTGAAAATCATTTGCGAAAATTGGCAAAGATGTATCCGGTCGTAACCATTACCGGTCCCCGGCAATCAGGCAAAACCACTTTGGCAAAAGTTGTATTTCCGCAACACAAATATATAAGTTTGGAAAATTTTGACATCCGGCAGATGGCACAGAATGACCCGAAAAATTTTTTGAAGTCATTTCCCGCCCCGGTGATTTTTGACGAAATCCAGCGTGTACCGGAGTTGTTGAGTTATATTCAGACTATTGTGGATACAGATAAAACTGCCGGTCAATATATCCTTACCGGCAGTCATCAGCCGCTTTTGAGCGAAAATGTTACTCAATCGCTTGCCGGCCGCACCGGAATTTTGCGGCTGTTGCCTTTTTCCATAGCTGAATTGCGTGCCGCCGGAATTATTCTGGAGCGGGATCAATACCTGTATCAGGGCTTCATGCCCCGTCTTTACGATACCGAGCTTGACGCAAAAAATCTCTACCGGGATTATGTTGCAACTTATGTGGAAAAAGATCTGCGGCTCATGCTTAATGTAAAAGACCTCAATGCTTTTGAAACCTTTATAAAAATGCTTGCCGGCAGAGTCGGTCAGTTGATAAATCTATCTTCATTGAGCAATGATATAGGGGTATCTTCGCAAACATTGAGTCAATGGCTGTCGGTACTCGAAGCAAGTTTTATCATCTTCCGGCTGCCGTGCTACTTTGAAAATTTCGGCAAACGCCTGGTAAAAAATCAAAAACTCTATTTTACCGAACCGGGTCTTGCCGCCTGGCTGTTGGGGATAAATTCTCCGGAACAGATCGCCCGTGATCCGCTCTTCGGCGGATTGTTTGAAAATATGGTCGTAGTCGAAGCTCTGAAACAGCGTTTGAACTCCGGCGAAATGCCCGAACTCTATTTTCTGCGGGATTCACAGGGCATGGAAGCCGATCTGATTTTCAGAGCAAATCACGATTTACTGATACCCTTTGAAATCAAAGGCAGTATGACCTGGAACCGGGATTTCTGCAAAAACCTGCTTAAACTGCAAAAATTATCGCCCAAATTCCGTGATGGCTATGTAATATATGCCGGAGAAATCACCCCGGAAACAGACGGAATCAAATTTGTGAATTTCAAAAACACATCTTCGGTAATTTCCGATATCTAACAAGATAAAATATGTTTGACAGATATTCTTACATTGCAACAGGATACAAAAAAATCCAACAAATTTCAAATTCAACTTGAAAATTGTTGGATTTTTTTAAATCTCAAATACTGTTTTATTTTCCGAACGAGATCCCGCTTTCTTCGGCACACTTTACCCACGGGTGTTCGGAGGAAAGCTCTTTGCGTTTGCCGGCAACATCTTCTATGGGTACGAGTTTGGTTGCTCCGTGTTCGTAAGATGCCATAAAACCGAATTCTTTATTCAGCACAGCTTCGGCGGCACGCACTCCAAGTTGAGTTGCCAACAGCCGGTCAAAACAGCTGGGCGTACCGCCGCGCTGCAGATAGCCTAAAATAGTTACGCGGGTTTCAAGTTTGGTAAGTTCTTCAAGTTTCTTTGCCAGTTCAAAAATCCGCTCCGGCTTATAAGATGTCAACTCCGCAAGCTCGGCTTTTATTTCTGTTTTGCGTTTTTTATCCTCGCACTTTTCCAGCATCTGCTGAAGTTTGGCGATCTTTTCCGCCGTTGCCTGATCGACGGCACCTTCCGCCACCGGCACGATGCTGAAAAGTTTGCCTTCTCTGGAACGCAATTTCAGAGCTTCGGCGACTTTTTGCACATCATAGGGTATTTCGGGAATCAATATGACATCGGCTCCCCCCGCAATGCCGCTGCCCAACGTGAGCCAACCGGTCTTATGCCCCATAACTTCCACAAGCATAATGCGTTTATGACTGCTGGCGGTGCTGTGCAGACTGTCGATAGCATCAGTAGCAACATTCAAAGCAGTATCAAAACCGATCGTACCGCTGGAGCCGGAAAGGTCATTGTCGATGGTTTTGGGTATGGTAACAATATTCAACCCGGCTTTTTTCAACAGCAATGCACTTTTGTGAGTGCCGCCGCCGCCGATGCAAATCAGTGCGGCAAGCTGGTGTTTGTGGTAATTTTCCACGATCGCTTCGGTCATATCAACCATCTTTTTACCCACCGGCATTTTGTTGGGTTTATGGCGGCTGGTACGCAAGATCGTACCGCCTACGGTCAGAATACCAGAAAGCATCTCGTCATTGAGTTCCACAAAACGGTCAAATGCTATACCTTCAAACCCATCCTTGAACCCGATAAGTTTGGCGTTGGCACGCGAAAGCACCTTGCCTACGGCACGGATCGCCGCATTGAGTCCGGGACTGTCACCACCGGCAGTAAGAATACCGACACATTTACGCATATTACAGAATCACTTCCCGCTTTTTGCTTTTTTCTGCGGTTTCTGCTTGCCCACGCACACGCCCAGAGCGGTTGCCACATGGCGGGTGGACTTGAATTTATTTTTTTTGGCGTTTTTGGCATCAGACGGCGAATTGACCAGTTTATTCTTGCCGCCTTTGCAAGTGACCAGAGTTGTAGAGCCGCCGCCATCCATATTAACAGCATTGAAAGCCCCCAGATATTGCATAAGTTCACCGCCCTCGCCGCAAGTCATGCCCAGACTCAAATCGGCCTGTCTGCCATCGACCACACCGATATAGAGCGTTTTTTTATCTTTGGACAGACCGTAAAAAGTTCTGGGATGCAGCGGTTTATCGTTTTGAGTAACCTTGCCGTCAACCAGAATGAAAGAAAATCCGGATACCGCCAGCTTGATGCCCTTCGGGTCATCGCCCTGTTTGAAAGTTATCAGATCCGCACTGCCGTTGTTACGCACGATCAAAGCCGGTACACCTTTGGCCTTTTTGCCATGCGGAGTGGCCAGAACTTCGCCGTTGCTAACCAATAACCCCACTCCATTGGCAAAAAGATGTTTGACTTTAGGATCGCCCCACGGGCCCCAGGGGGAAGCATTGACCGCCAGCCGGACATTGTGCCCTTCGCGGCGTTTTGCCAATACAAAGTCCCACACCCGCATCCGCTTGGTTTCGATCTTCCGATCCTTCGGATACGGCATAAACTCGTTCCATTCTTCGGGCTTGCTGTTGACTACCAGATAAATCTTGGGATTGCTCAAATCGACCTGTACGGCGTGAATGGAGAGCTTACGGGGGTTGTTGAGTTTAAACGACTTGACTTTGATCCCCGGAGCTTCGTTGGCAACTTTCGACCAATCCATCACGCCGGTAAGCGGCAGTTTTCCCGCCCAGCAAACCGCTGTCATCACAGACAGCAATACAGCAATAATCCCTTTCATCGCAACCTTCCTCTTTACAGTGTTGAATATCCGGAACTGCCAACGGCAGAAATCATGCAATTACACCGGACTTATTCCCAGAAAATCTTGCCGCAGAAATCGCGGAGCCGAACTTCGCCGCGTAAACGGTTCTCGCCATCCACGACCATAATGCTGTTTATGGGAGAATCAAGGAACATTTTTATGAGTTTAGCCGCGGCAACGCCTTCATTGACCGCCACAAATTCATTGCTCATAAGTTCGGCAACTTTGATATTTTCCGCCCTGCCGATCACCTCGGCGTAGGGTTTAAGATTATAAAGTGCCGTAAGATTATCACTTTCAAGCAGTTCCATCGGCAGATTGTATTTAAGCACATCCCGCAGAGTCAGCACCCCGTGGATCTTGCCGTCTTCATCCAGCACCGGGATCAGCTCGACCCGGCTTTCGCCGAATTTACGGAAGGCAAAAGCCAGACTGTCATCTGCCTGCAATACGGGGCCGATACCGCTTGCCATATCACCCACGGTCAAATACGCGGGCAGACGCATCTGCACCACGCCGAAAAACGCCACAACTTCTTCCACGCTCTGCAAATCAGCGACCTTGCCGATCTTTTCCAGATCCGAAAATTCTCTTGCCAGAGCCGATACCACATGCAAATGCAGTCCCGGATTATCTGCCGGCGAAAGCACCAGCACCACCACGCGGACATCTTCGCCATCTTCATCGCCGCCGAAACGCACCGGAGTTTTCACTGTAGCCAGAGCTACGATCAGATTTTCCAATCCTGCAATACGGGCGTGCGGCATTGCCAATCCCGGAGCGATGACCGTCGGGAACATGGCTTCGCGGGCAAAAACGCCGGCTTTGACTGCATTGGCATCAAGAGCCGGATTGTTGGCAACCGCCAACTCAATAAGTTCGGTAATGACTTCTTCGCTGGTGGCGGCATTACTGCGGCAGATGATCGCCGCGGCATCGACGAATTCCTGAAATTTGCTGTTCTTTTGGGAGTTGTTGACGCTGTCCATAAAAATCCTGTACTTTTAGGTTCAAATTAACTCAAATTAGATGTACGGGACGAATATAATACACGCAGTTGAATTTCGCAAATAAAAAAAACGCAAAATAATAAAAAAATTTCATCATTTTGCGTTATTTATGCCATTTTGATATTATTCAAAAC
This sequence comes from Lentisphaerota bacterium, assembly GCA_015061885.1. Classification (GTDB taxonomy): domain Bacteria; phylum Verrucomicrobiota; class Lentisphaeria; order Victivallales; family Victivallaceae; genus SIG78. The sequence continues at coordinate 73,285 of SUVS01000004.1, read as the reverse complement.
TCTGTAACAAGTTTTCCTTCCAGAAAACTGCATATATCGTCAAAGGCTTCCAACTGCATTTTACGCTTCAATTCGTAGAAAAATCCGTGTTCCACGCGGCTGAAAACTTTCCACTGGCTGGCGATATTCATTTCGCGGTGTTTCCGGGCGATCCGGAGAGTCAGCTCCGAGGGGAAGAGGTGTTCGAGTTCAGCTTCCATAAAGAATATCTCCGGATTATCTTCCCGGACAAAATTTTCCAGCGAAAGCCGTTCATAGGGTTCAGGGTTTTCCGCATACTTAAAACCCGCAACGCTCTGCATCTGATCCCAGAACGGCGGCATCATGCCTTCCCAATGTTTGAAATTGTATGGAGTTGCCTGTAAAAATGCTTTTTCCGGACGGACTTCCGGATATTTGAGTTTTTCCACATTTTCGCCGCACTCGCCGGGTTTGGCACAGCAAAGCAGGCTTGCCAGATGTGCCCCGGCTGAAGAACCATGCACTGCTATACGGCAGGAGTGATTGCGTTTTTTAAGTATCTCAACAAAGTAGTCATAGGATTCGCGGATGTCGGCAAGCTGTTCAAAACCGTTGACATTCAAGCGGTAATCGGTGGTACATGTTATATAGCCGAGTTTACCGAATGCTTCCATGATTTCATAAAAACCGGTTCGGGAACCGGAATGCCAGCCGCCGCCGTGAACAAAGAATATTGCCACATCCTTTACCGGCACACCGGCAGCAGGTTCAAAAACATCAAAAATCCGCCCTTTGACCAGCGGCTTATCCAGAAAATAACTTTGAAATGCGTACATATTTTTCCCTTTCATGTCAGACTTTATCAGACTAAATATACCTTGTTATGTACAAAAAGCAAAGCATCTTGCTGAAAAAACTGTATAAAATGATTCATTCTGTTGGAAAAAGCGTCATATTCGTGTATAATATACACATCAGATTGCAAACAATACATGAGGAGATTTTTATGAAAAAGATAGATTTAGCTGATAATAATGATTTTTTCCGTGGTACGGTTGCACCTTTTGCCCGTATGAACAAGACTTTGCTGGATTTTTACAGTTGCAACGAAGCGTGGCTGATCCGTTCCAGGTGTGCTTCCGGCGTGATCGTCAAACTCAATACCGATGCTGAAGAATTGCAGTTCGATATAAAATTCGGTTCTCCGGCACGCGAAATCTACACCACCGATGTGGCTGTCGATGGGGTTATCACCACTTTTGACGGAGCCGGAACGCATACGCTCAAGCTGACACCCGGCAGCAAAACAATCACCATTTATCTGCCGCATCTGGCGATTCTGGAAAAGTTTGATTTATTTACAAACGATAATGCCTCTGCGGAACCGGTAATTGAAAAACAGCATAAACTCCTGGTTTGCGGCGACAGTATCTTGCAGGGCATGACCTGTTCCACGCCTTCAAAAGCCAATACCGTGATCGCTTCGCAAGTTCTTGGTATGCACTTATATAATACATCTGTCGGTGGAGCAAAAATGGAACCGACACCGGTCAAGGCCACACTTGATATGGGCGGAGAAAATGATATTGCCGTGGTCGGATTCGGAGCCAATGATGCCGCACAGAAACTCGATAAAGATGTTTTCAGAGCCAAGACCCGTCAGGTGTTGGAGTATTTGAACGCGTTTGCCGGAAAAAGCCTGATAATAACGCCGATCCCCGCCATGGTTGAGTTGGAAGAACGCCGCGAAGAATATTGTCAGATCATCCGCGAAGAACACCGGAATTGTTCCCGCGTAACTCTGCTGGAAGGCTCCTCTTTCTTCCCTGCGGGGAAAGAAGAACTTTACGCCGACAAACTTCATCCCAACGATGAAGGCATGAAAATCTACGCGGAAGGCCTGATAAAAGCCATCCGCAGTCTGTAAAAGTATTACTTACGCAAGGTGCCGTTGCCTTTGGCTACCCATTTATAGGTGCAAAGTTCGGTGGGCCCCACCGGGCCGCGGGCATGGAGCCGGTCAGTTGAAATACCGACAACCGCCCCCAGTCCGTAATCGCCGCCGCCGGAAAGCCGCGTAGAGGCATTGACCAGAACCGATGCAGAATCCACATTGGCAACAAATTCATCAGCAAGAGCTTGCGAAGTTGTAACGATCCCGTCAGTATGCCCGGAACCGTGTTCGGCAATATGTTCCATAGCTTCCCGGATGCCGGAAACCAGCCGTACCGAAAGAATACTGCTCAAATATTCTGTATCCCAGTCTGAATCACTGGCAGAAACACATCCGGCGGTACGGCGGCACAATTCGGCACAGCCTCTTACTTCCACATTGTTGGCTTTAAGAGCATCAACGATATTCTGTAAAAAAGCGTCGGAAACGCTTCTCTCTATCAACAAAGTTTCCAACGCGTTGCAGACAGCTACATTCTGGCACTTGGAGTTGACCGTCAGATCCACTGCCATTTTTTCGTCGGCATCGGCGGCGATGAACAAATGGCATATACCATCGTAATGTTTGAGTACCGGTATGCGGGTACCTTCGGCAATGGCTTTTATCAGACTCTTGCCGCCGCGGGGGATGACCAGATCAATGTATTTATCCTGTTTGAGCAATTCAGCAACATCCGCCCGGTCGGTGCTGGCTATAAGCTGAACGGCATCGGCGGGCAAACCGGCTTCGACGGCGGCAGAACGCATGGCTTCGGCAAGCACCAGATTGGTACGCAAAGATTCCGAACCGCCTTTAAGGATCACTGCATTGCCGCTTTTCAGAGCAACAGCGGCGGCATCGGTCGTAACATTTGGTCTGGCTTCGTAGATCATGGCAAGCACTCCGATCGGCACGGCAACCCGCTGTACCAGCAACCCGGATGGCATGACGCGTTCTTCCAGCACCCTGCCCACCGGATCGGGCAATGCGGCGGCTTCGTTCAGGCGTTTTACCATATAATCAAAGACCTTTTCATCGACCTTCAGCCGCTTTTGAAATGCCGCAGTAAGGTTTTCCGCATCCGCCAAATCAGCGGCATTGGCTTTTAATACTTCGTCTTTGCATGCAATAAGTTTACCGGCCATGCGGTTCAGAGCATCCGCCCGGCAGGCGGGTGAAAGTGTACGCAAAGTACGGGCGGCGATTCCGGCCTGACGAGCCATGTTTTCGATTACAGACATTGTTCCATCTCCATTAAGTAAGTTTACCGGCAAAATCTTTTAATATTTCTGATATTTTTATCTGTTGCGGGCAGAGTTTTTCGCAATTCCGGCAGCCGATACATGCTCCCGGGCGTTTTTCCTCCGGCAGTGAATTCATCTTCCCCGGCACAATTCCTCCATCTTTGGAAACAATATATTCATTATATCGTGCCAGCAAAGACGGTATGCTCAAATTACGCGGACACTTATCCATGCAGTAGCAACATGCGGTACACGGTACACCTATAGTGTTTACGATACGGTCGCCGACGGCAATTACAGCCTTGAATTGATCCGGCGGCAAAACTTTCCGCTCGCTGAAAATCCTTACATTTTCTTCCAACTGCAGCATATTGCTCATGCCCGACAAAACCACTTTGACTTCCGGAATACTCTGCAAAAAACGGAAGCTCCATTCCGGGATACTGTATTTACTGTCGATTGCACGCAAACGGTCAGCATACCGGTCATCCAGCTGTGCCAATGCTCCTCCCCGCAACGGCTCCATCACCCAGATGGGTATATCATACGATTTGAGCAAATCTATTTTCTGTTCGGCATCCTGTAAATGCCAATCCAGATAGTTGAGCTGGATTTGACAGAACTCCATTACATCAGCGTAACGATCAAGAAATTTCTTCATGGTTTCCAGCGTTCCATGCGTGGAAAACCCCAGATGGCGTATTCTGCCGGCAGCTTTCTGTTTAAGCAGATAAGAAACAATGCCGTATTGAGCATCATCCAGATAAAATTCCAGATTCTGTTCATATACATTGTGCAGCAAATAAAAATCGAAATACCCCACATTACTGCGGGCGATCTGCGTTTCAAAAGTCTTTTCCACCGCATTTACCGCTTCGGGCAGCTGACCGGGGAATTTGCTTGCCAGCAGAAAATCCGACCGTTTGTGCCGGTTCAGACATCTGCCGGAAACTTCTTCGCTGGTGCCGCGGTGATACATCCACGCCGTATCAAAGTAATTCACCCCGTGTTCAATGGCGTAATCGACCATACGGCAAACTTCAACTTCGTCGATCCGGCCATCGTTATTTTCGATACACGGCAGACGCATCATGCCAAGTCCGAGCATCGAAACATGGGTGCCATTGCAATTATTTATTATCATATTCAACTCTGCTTTCATACTCAATACAGCGGATCAAGCATACGCCAGTAGAACTGGCTCTGGTATTCGGGAGCGTATTTTTCCACACCAATACGCAGCAGCATGAGCATGGCCTTGAAATCCAGTTCGCCCTGTTCAAACTCCCGGAAACAACGCAGCAATGCGGTTCGTTCGTAATCATCAGATCTTGCCATAAGTACGCTCTGCAAATGCCGCCATACATTGTTGTGCTTGCTCTGTTCGGGTTCGGCATCCAGCACCACGGCAAGTTTGCGTTCGTAAGTACCCCAATCGCCCCGGCGGGCAAATTTTTCCAGTTCCGCCATTCTGCCGGGGGCGTGGCTCATGGCACAGAGTTTCAGATTCAAGTGAAAATCCATCAACAGTTCCACCCCTTCCGGATGCGAGACCAATTCACGGAAACGGCTCATCAAAAGAAGTTTATCCAGAAACTTCTGCCGACCGAAGCGATCCGCAAGCTGTTTATCGCTGGCAATGGCAAGCTCCGGGAAAGCCGCACTTACGCACGATGCAAAAAGCCCGGCTCCCGGTTCGGCACAATTTTTGACTGCCACCGGGTACAATCCGCAGGAAGGCGAATTGCTTTTCAGCACAAAACCCGCCGGTTCCAGTGCGGCGATCTCCGGCATACGCTTTGCCAGCCAGCAACGCAGATTGCCGGTAAGGTCTTTATTGCTGACCACGCCCCGCAGTTCCGGAGCTTGAGCGTTGCCGCAAAGTTTCATTGCTTCACGGGGAAGCCCCAGACCGGCTTCAACCTCCGGACATACGCCGACAAGTTCAAAGGCACGGGCAAGGTCGTTGCAAATATAACTGTTGGGTTTACTTTTGTTGTCATAACGCACAGCCTCACCCAGAAGGCAATTGCTGACAATCAGCCGGACAGGTTTCATAATTCTCCAGGAACAGTGTTATTTTCGCTTTTTTTCATAATATAATATTGTAAACCGATAGTTGCAAGAAAAAAATAGTTGTAAAAATCATTTCATGGGTTATATTTTATAAAAATGAGGTGATTTCAAAAGTCATTAAAAACAAAAGCAAATAGCAAAACCACAGTCCACTGAAAGGTGATTTGAACGGTGCTACTTATCAGGCAACCACCCAAAATGTTCCTTTTACCGGGCGAAGGTTGTGCCTTTGACGACTTTTGAGGAGTTTTAAAATCGCCTCAAAATAACTGACAAAAATTAAAGGAATATGCAATATGACAGTGAATAAAAAAGACCGTGTGATCTTTGAAAATATAGGCGGAAGTTTTCAGTTCCAAAGCTGTTGTGCCAACGATTTATCCAAAATTCTTACTCTTGACCCTACTGCATGGGCGGCACTTTCAGTACCGGTTGCCAGTTTGAACGGCGATCCGGCGTTTTTCAAAGCTCTGGATGAAGACGGCAACGGCATGGTGCGGGTGGACGAAGTAAAAATCGCCATAAAATGGCTCATCGGACTGCTCAAAAATATCAAAGTATTGAATAAAGCCTGCGATACTCTGCCGCTGGATGAGCTTAATTGCGAAACCCCCGAAGGTATGATTCTGGTTGAGTTTGCCAATAAATATGCTTCTGAACTGCTTTCGGAAGATAAAACGCTCAATCTTGCCGGTATCCGCAAAAAACTTTCCGCCGTTACCGCCGGACCGCTTGCCGGAGATGGAGTCCTCCGCAGTAAAGCGGTTGCCGATCCGGCGGCACTGGCTCTTTACAACGATATAACCAAACTGCTGAATACGCCCGACAGTCTTACGGCTCCGGCACTGGAAAAATTTGCACTCGATGCCGCAAGTTTTGTCGAATGGTCGCATACGGCGGAAAAACCGCTTTTCCGCGGCAATGACCCGGTGGAATATTATGCACCGTTCAAGGCGTTGGTCAGCAAGATCGACGAATATTTCCGCTTCTGTGAACTTATCAAAATCGACCCGGCACACGCGGCACGGTTTTCGCTCAACCCGGCGGCTCTGCCGGAACTTGATTTGCAGGACAGTGCCAAGATTGATACCGTATTAAGCACCGCACCGCTTGCCATGCCTTCGGCAGAAGCAGTGCTGAACCTTGCCGGAGCGACCAATCCGTTTTATCAGGATAAAATCAAAGAGTTCATCGGCACATTCAATATCAGTTCGATAACTGCCGATGAGTGGAAAACTTTGAAAGCGGATTTTGCCCCCTACATTGACTATCTGGCCAAAGCCCAGGGCGACCTTGCCGGACAGTTGGGCAAGGAAAAACTTGAACAGTACCTTGCCGGTAACGAAATAGATTCTTTACGCAAACTCTTTGAAGAAGACAAAGCCCTCGGCGGCGTGGTCGATACCTTGAAAAAGCTGGAACGGCTGCTGCTGTACTGCCGGTATATGCTGGAATTTATCAACAACTTTGTCAGCTTCAAAAATTTCTTTGACTGCGATCAGAAAAGTATGCTTCAGGCGGGCAGACTTATCATGGACGGCAAGAGCTATAACCTTGCCGTGTGGATCGACGATATAGCATCACACAAGAAAATTGCAGTCCGCTCCAATATGTGTCTGCTGTATCTGGATGTGGTTTCCAGCGGCAAGGTGCCGATCAAACGCAAAGTTGCCGTGGCTGTTACCGGAGGGTCGCTTGCCCGTATTTATGTGGGGAAACCGGCATTTTTCATTGATAACGACAACATTACCTACAACGGTAAAGTCATTGATCTGGTCGATGGACCTATATCGTTCGGCCAGACATTGTTTGCACCGTTCCGGCGGCTTTCGGATGCTCTCAACGACAAGATACAGAAACTTACCGACTTTTCCAGTACCGAAAAACAGCTTGCCAAAGCTATAGATCAAGGCAAGATGCCTCCTGCAACACCGGTTCCGCCAACAGTCCCGATGACTCAAAAGTTTATGAACAACGGTTCTGTGATGCTCCTGGCAGGCGGTTTGAGTCTGGCGGCATTGGGTGCGGGTTTGAGCTTTATACTCAAATCAATCACCAACGCCATAACCTCGATTTCGGCACTGCCGTTTTATGTGATCCTTATCTGGATAGCGGTTTTAATTGCAATATTTATGGTGCCGACTGCCATATTTGCCTTCCTGAAGCTCCGGAAACGCAATCTCACGCTCTTTCTGGAAGCCGGCGGCTGGGCGGTGAACTTGCACATGCGGCTTAATATGTATGTATCTGGCATTTTCACCCGCGGCACGGAATACCCGGAAAATACCCAGTTCAAGGTATGCAAAGTACCGAAAAAAAGGCGTTCACTTTTGTTTATACTGCTGATAATCGCCGTTCTGCTTACGGCGGGGGCAACTCTCTGGTACCTGAACCGTGCGGTTCCCGGAGCTGTTGCAAAGTAATTGAAAAAATCAGTCTTCGGGCTGTTTGAAAATGTTATTGGGCGAAAAGGAGCCGAACACCTGCTGTTCGCTGTTGCGTACTTGCTGTTCGCGGCGGCGTCTTACCTGTTGCAGATAAGATTGTTCCACGCTGTTGAGGTCGCTGTCGATCAAGCCGACACCGGAAGGCACCAGTTCGCGTTTTCTGCGTTTATCTTCAGAGCGTTTCCTGTCCTGTTTTTTTCTGGCAGCCGGAGAAAGTATGATTTGATTGCTTTGCGGAGATTTTTTCCGCTTGACACGCTCTTTCTTTTCCGGCCGGGCTTTTTTCTTACCGGCATCTTGAGTTGCAGGAAGAGCGTTTTTGCCGTCATCACTTATATTTACATTCAAAGTAACATGTACTTTTTCTTCACCCGGGAGCGGTTTTACTTCGGGCAGATCGTGGTGTTTACCACTGCGACAGCCTCCCAGCAGCAGAAGTGCAGACAACAGGAATAATGCGTTTTTTTTCATAAAATGACCTTCCGGTATGAAATTTTGCTTTTTTTTAAGATAACACCGCTTAAAAGATTTGTCAATCCGCAATATTGAGTGTAAATTCATTTATGTCATTTTTTTATCAAAAAAAATAAGGAAAGAGTATGAAATTGAATTTTATCCGCCATATTGCTGTTTCAGCAGTTTGCACTTTGATTTTCTGCGGTTGTGCCTATAAAGTAAATGTATCTGAAGTTTTGCAACAGCCGCTCAACACCCAACTGCGAACAAAATATCACCTCTGGTACACCAATGCGGAAAATATTTCGCCATTGAACTATATGGAAGGCAGTTTCATTCCCGCCGGAACACTTATTGAGCCCATTGAAGTCAAACGCGGTACTTACGATATATGGGGCAGTGTTTCAGTAGTGGATGGTTCAATAAAATTCCGAACCCCCGATGACGGCAAAGAATACACCATTTATTACGATCAGCATTTGACCATGATCCCGATCGAAGATTTTATCCGGCAGTTTATAACAGTCAAGCCGGAAAGCGATATTTACAAAAATGTACCCAAAAATGAAATCGCCCGGGTCAAAGCCGGAAAGCTGGAAAAAAACATGCACCTCAACAGCGTACTGGTTCTGCTCGGTCCGCCGGCAAAAAGCCGCACTTCGGCAATGACCAACCAGAGCTGGCTGTACTGGAAAAACAAAGATGTCGTTTTCCGTTTGATCTTCCGTGGCAACAAGATCCGTCAAATCGGTTCGCTGGATAAACTGGATTTCTGAAATAATGACTGAAGCACTCTTTACTGCCGGAGAATTGGCAAATGCCGTCAACGGCAAATGGCTGAATGGCGAGCCGGATGGCTTGTGGTCGATCAATACCGACAGCCGGACAGTTCAAGCCGGAGAGTGCTTTATACCCATTGTGGGCGAACGCTTTAACGGACACGATTTCCTCGCCTCGCTTCCAGACGGCGTGGTTGCATTAAAGGCCGCAGAATATCCGACGCCGGAAAATCTGCCGGTGCTGGAAGTAGCCGATACGACCATTGCCTATCAGCATATAGCAAGCTATCACCGGTTGCGGATGAAAAACCTGACCGTTGCTGCCGTGACCGGCAGTGTGGGAAAAACCTCCGTCAAAGAGATGCTGCGGGCGGTTTTTACCGAAGCGGCGGGGGCAAATGCCGTACTTTACACCCTCGGCAACACCAATAATCAAATCGGAGTACCGCAGAATTTACTGCGTTTGACTGAAGATATACGCTATGCAGTTATCGAAATGGGAACCAATCACCACGGCGAGATCGCACCTTTGAGTCAGACCGCCCTGCCCGACGGTGCGATAATCAACACCATAGCCGCCTGCCATCTGGAAAATCTCGGCTCGCTCGAAGGCGTGGCACAGGAAAAATCAATGGTTTATTCAGGAATGCGGTCAGCGGAAGGCATTGCTGTTTACCCCGCAGAATGTGCCGGTAAAAGCATTATAGAAAAAGCAGCTGACAAGTTCAGAAAAGTAACTTTCGGCAACACGCCGCAAGCCGATGTTTATGCCGAATACCTCGAAGGTTCGCTTGCCGGATCGACTGTAAAGCTGAATTTCCGCAAGCTCAATAAAGCTGTAACTTTTTCGTGGGCTCTGACCGGCAGGCATCAGGCTGACAATGCGGCGGCGGCGGCGGCTTTGGCGTACAGTATGAATATACCACCGGAAGTTATTGCCAGAGGTTTGAGCCATACCACCCTCCCCGGCAAACGCATGAATTCAGTAACGCTCAACGGCACAAACTGGATCAATGATGCGTATAATGCCAATCCGCAAAGCATGAAAAGCTCACTTGCCAGTATTGCTGAAAATTGCAGTAAAGAGCAAAAAATCCTGCTGGTGTTGGGCGACATGCTGGAACTGGGCGAAGATGAAATAAAATATCACCGGGATGTGCTGGAATATGTTTCAGCAACTTTCAAAAATCACGATTACACACTTCTGCTTTTGGGCAGATGTTTTGCTGAAGCCATGCAATCGGCAGACTCCGGCTTGAAAAATGTGCAAAGTTTTACAGATTTGGATTCTTTGACCCAAACGATCCGGCAGCTCCGCACTCCCGGCATGACCATATTTTTGAAAAGTTCCAACAGTACCGGCTTGGGCAAGGTGGAGCCATGCTGAAATATTCTGAAGCCTTACGCTCGATCAAAAATCTGATCGCTGACCGGGCGTTTCTCCGCCCCGTCGGCGAAGGTGCGGTTGCCGAAGCGGCACTGGATCTGATTATGGAAACAGTAAGTGTGCTTGATTATGATACAGATTACTTTCCGTCAGCAGAATTCCAACAGATTTTCAACGATTCACGCAAAGTAACTGCCGACAGCATATTTGTTGCCATACCGGGAGCCAAAGCTGACGGTAAAAAATTTATTCCGCAAGCATTGGAAAAAGGGGCAAAAGTTGTTATTTCGCAGGAAAATATTGCAGATATGCTGACTCCCGGCACAGTGAATCTGGTCGTCAGCAATGCTTACAAAGCATACGCCGTACTCTGCGAAGCATCAGTTGGTTATCCGGCAAAAAGCATGGTATCTATTGCCATAACCGGAACCAACGGCAAAACGACTTCAGCCATGCTTACACGGTTCCTGCTCAATAAAGCCGATAACCCCTGCGGTATGATCTCCACGGTGGAATATGATCTGGGGCAAGGCAATGTTATTGCCGCCGAACGGACTACGCCGGAAGCCTCGGAACTGTTCGGCTGTATAAAAACCATGCAGAATAACGGCATAAAAAACTTTGTTATGGAAGTATCAAGCCACGCATCAGTGCAAAGCCGCATCGGTTCCATGCTGTATTCGGCGGCAATATTCACCAACCTTACCGGCGATCACCTTGATTATCATCACACGATGGAAGAATATTTTAACGCCAAAAAACTGCTTTTCACTCAACATCTGCAAGCCAATGGCAAAGCGGTTATAAATATCGACGACCCCTACGGCAGAGTTCTGGCAGAGGATTTACCACTTGAAAATGTAATCACTTTCGGCATCAGCAACGCCATGTACCGGATAGAAAAGATGCAAACCACCTCCAACGGCAGTACTTTTGAAATTGTTACAGCCGGTTGCCATTGCAAGTTTGCCACCAATCTTTGCGGGACATACAATATATACAATGTTGCCGGAGTGGTTGCGGCGTTGGATTCCACCGGAGTTCTCCCGCTTGAAAAGGCGGCAGAAATCTTGAAAAACAACTTATTTTCAGTTCCAGGCAGATTGGAAAAAATCGAAATGCCCAACCATGTAAATGTGTTTGTGGATTACGCTCACACGCCGGATGCGTTGAAAAATGTCCTGACAGCCTTGAAAGCTCTGAATCACAATGATCTGATCACAGTTTTCGGCTGCGGCGGCGACCGGGATCAGACCAAACGCCCGCTGATGGGGGCAATTGCCGCCGAACTCTCCGATAAAGTCTATCTGACCAGCGACAATCCCCGCAATGAAAAACCTGATTTTATCATCAGTGAAATCCGCCGGGGCATCCCCGGAGATCATCCGGCATTGTTTATAGAACCTGACCGGGCAGAAGCTGTAAAGCAGGCAATAAAAAGTGCCCTCCCCGGCGATATAGTGCTTATAGCCGGAAAGGGCCACGAAGATTATCAGGAAATAAACGGTGTCAAACATCACTTTGACGACCGCGAACTGGTCAGGCTTCTGGCTCTTGAGTTGTAACAGCTTTACGGTCGCCGACGATCACCAGCATCACTGCCGCAAAAATAAGTATTATACCCAGCGTGCTGTAAACGGTCAATCTTTCGTTATAAAGCAAAATACCGACCAGCAAACCGGTAACCGGTTCCAGTACGCCCAGGATCGCCGTCGGTGTTGCACCTATTTTATCAATGCTTATTGCCATAAATGCCAATGCTATGATCGTAGGTATAAATGCCACTCCCAGCAAATAGCCCCACGCCGCCAACTGGCTTGGCACATTCAGATTCATACCGCATTCGACCAATACAAAAAACATGGGAGTACCGAATACCACCGTATAGAAGGTAAGTTTTTCGCTGGGCATATTGTGCATGGCAGTTTTACGCACCGCGACAATATAAAGTGCGTAAGAGAGCGACGAACCTAATGCCAGCAATACTCCGGCAAGCGTTATGGAATCAGCTTTCGGCGGTTTGCCGATACAGGTAATAAAAACCAATCCGACCAATGCCAGAAGAATACTTATTGCGGTTGACCACAAAACTTTTTCGCCGAAAAAAACACTCATGACCACCGCCACTATCACCGGATAGACAAACAATATGGTCATTGCCAAGCCAATATCCATGTGATTGAAAGAACTGTAAAGACAGAGCGATGAAGCCACCATCAACGCCCCGCCCAGACATGACGCCCACGCTTCGCGGCGGTCGATTTTAAGCCCGATTTGCTTGATAAGCAGTACCGGCAGCAGCATGACCGAAGCCAATGCAAAGCGGAAAAACAACACCATTACCGGTGTAAGACCAAACTTATACAGCGGCACGGCAAACAGCGGGTTCAAGCCGTAAGCCGCCGCCGCAACTGCTCCGCAAAATAATCCAATTGTACGGGGAGAAAGTTTCATAACATCAAATATTCAAAAGCCGTTTGATATTTCCGCGTGCGATCTTTTCAAAAACATCAGCCGAGATCCTGCCGGATTTTTTGAGGTCGATCAAAAATCCTGCCAGCGGCAGCTCCTGATGCGGATAACATATATCAGTACCGAAGCAAAGCCGATCCTGAAATTCGTTCAAAAAGTTCACCGCATAATCCACATCTCTGGCAAGAGCATTGTAGCCGCTGCCGGCGGAAAGGTCGCCCCACAGATTCTGATAACGCCGGAAAAGTTTAGGCACAGCACCTTCTTCTTTGATCGGATAATTGGGGTAGCGGCCACGGTCATAAACCGTTTCCAGCGTTCCCATTTCGCTCCAGAACGCGGGACCGTGCCCCAGCAGGATAAGTTTCGGGAAACTGCGTAAAACCATTTCCAGCTGCGGCAGACCGGGTTCATCGACCAGACCGTAATGATAATTCACATACACCGTATCGTCAAAGATAACCGGCAGATTTGCCGCTTCAAACTGCCGGAACATGTTCCACACTCTCGGATCGCGGAAATACATATTGGGCATAAATTCCCCCACGCCCAGATAACCGTGATCTTTGAACCAGTTGATCCACGGCGAAAAATCGGTAAATTCCGAATTTTTTATCCCGCGCGGGTCGATGTTGAAAAACGGAATGAATCTATCCGGATAACGCTTACAGATCTCGGCTATTTCGGCATTGGACTGCGGTATATAAGTTTCCGGGCCGATCAGCGGCAGCAGAATACCCTTTTCAATATTCAACTCGTCATATCGTTTCAACACTTGTTCAACGGTACAGAATTGCGTAACTCCATCCTGCGGCGGATAATCGAATAAATACGCATGAGCATGAACATCTATAAACATATTTTTTTCCTTTTTTTAAGGTTGCAAATTTTTATTCAATAAGTTTGGGTAAAACAATATAAATTTCGGTACCGACATCAATTTGGCTCTTCACACCGATAGCTCCATGGTGATTGGTTACTGTACCGTATGCCATCGCCATTCCCATACCGGTACCCTGACCTATCGGTTTGGTGGTAAAAAACGGTTCAAAAACCCGCTTGAGCGTAGTTTCGTCCATGCCGCAACCATTATCTTTGATCGTCAGCAAAACCGGACAGACGATATTCTTCACATCTTCACTCAAAGTTATTTCTCTGGGCAAATCCTCCGGCGGTATTTCAGATACACTCATATCCAGATGCAGTTCCCGGTCATTGACCGTATGCAAAGCATCACGGGCATTGATGAGCAAATTCAATATGACCTGCTGGAGCTGTATCTGGTCGCCACGGATGATAAGCGGTTTGGCAGAAGTATGCACATTGAATTCAATATCTGTACGGCCGGGCATGAAAAGCTCTGCCGTCCGTTGTACCAGCACCCGCAGATCAAAGTCGCTTTCACGGTATTTACCCTTGCGGGCGAACCCCAGCAGTTGACTGGTCAGCCCGCCGGAGTGTTCGGCTATTTCGATGATCTTGGATAAATGCCGTTGGGTACGGTCGTCCAGATTTTTCGACATACCGATCAAATCGGCGTGCCCCAATATGGCATGGATATTGTTGTTGAAATCATGAGCCACACCTCCGGCAAGCTGGCCCAGAGCCTCCAGCCGCTGCGAGTGGGCAAGTTCATTGTTGAGGCGTTGTTTTTCAGCCTCCAGACAGCGTTCTTCGGTCAAATCACGCCCCATGACAATAAAAGCCATCACCCCGCCCAACGAAAGCGAAGTAACAGTAAGTGCCAGATACCTTATATCTTCGGGAGCATCTTTGGCGAATTTGGATAATTCCACATAAAACTGCCCGGAACTGCCGTTATCCTGTTGTGCCAGCAGCATGGAATTATTTAATTGCTCAACATCGTCTGCGTTCAGAAAACCGGCGAGCGTTTTTCCTGCAAGTGAGTTGCAATCGAGCATTTTTTCGGCGGCACGGTTGGCATCCAGGATCACCCCGGAACGGTCAACAACGGCAATCATTTCAGAGGCATTTTCCAATATCACCCGGTAACGGCCTTCCCACTCCAGCAGATTGGCTTCCAGGCGTTTTGATCTGCCGTATCCGCCGAAAAACGCAAAAAGTATTTCCCACGCTCCGACCTTGCGGGAATCACCCTCTTTGCCGAGCTTGTCAATGTAGATCGTAAGCAATACTGCCAGATAACACCCGGCAATCACCCGGATAAGCACTGCGGCAATAAAGGTATCACTGCCGGTGATTTTTTCGCCCGAAAGCAGAAGAAAGATAAACGCATCTATCAACAGAGCTATACTCAAGGCCCCGGCACAGCAGATAAAAAGCCTTTTGCCGGTATTCCGCAATCTGGAAAAAACTATCGGCATGGCAAAAAGAGCCGTCAACTGCCCGCAAATTACCGCCGGCATCATCCGCCGCGAGCGTTCCAGCAGAAAGTCAAATGCTTCAAGCGGCAGATTTCCCGTAACCGAATAAGCCACCCACCGCATCTGCAAGCGGGTCAGATCGCCCAGATAAAAGAATATGCCCATAACGATCAATGTACCGATAATCAACCGCTGAACTGCCAACACCCCGTCCGAAATATACACCAGAAGCATCGCCGCCATAAACGGTACAAAGACCACCACCGGTGCAATCTGGAAAGAAAATTCTTCCAGCCCGCTGAACTGCAAATCTGCCCCGCCGAGAAAAGTTCCGAAGACCCACAAAGCCCCGGTAACAATGGCAAAAGAACTTTCGCCAATGCTTTTTTTCTGACTGAACAGCAACAGCATGACCACAAAAACAAAGGTCAGCTCAAGCAGTATCAGAGCCAATGTATTGACCATTTCCATAAAAAAACTGAAGACCTTCCCATCCTTTTGCAGTTACACAGCATGTTAAACATTATTGCTGTGCCCGGAACTGTTTTTAAATTTTTCCCGGATAAGCTGTGCCCGGAATGATTTTTCTTCATTATCACTCAAACTGCGGCCTGCCAGATGCTGCAAATGCCCGGAACTTATGCTGATAAACAGTTCATTGATGTTGGCTGTATCCAAAGTGCTGAACATTTTCATATCCACCCCCAGCCGCACCAGCGAGAGAGCTTTGAACGCTTCTTTTGCTGAAATCATATAGCCGTATTTGAGTATTCCGTAGCTTCGTCCGACTGCATCCAGCAGATTACTGCGACGGTGTTCAAGAAGTTTGCACCGCATGGATTCTTCCTGCTCAATGATCTGGTCGATCACCCGCTGAAGATGTGCAATGATTTCCGCTTCGCTTTCGCCAAGCGTACTCTGGTTGGAAATCTGGTAAAAATGCCCCAGATCTTCAGAGCCTTCGCCAAACATGCCGCGGATGGTAAACCCCAGTTTAGCCAGACCGCCTTCCAACGGTTTTATATCATTATCCATCGCCAGAGCCGGCAAATGCAGCATGACCGAAACCCTTATCCCGGTGCCGAGATTGGAGGGACACGCCGTCAGATAACCCAAAGTTGCATCATAAGCCATATCAAGCTGACTGCTCAATTTATCATCCAGCTCACTGATCTGCCGGAAACACTCATCCAACTGCAAACCGGGCATCAACGCCTGCAGCCGCAAATGATCCTCTTCGTTGACCATGACCGAACAGATGCGGTTTTCAGCTATATGCAAAGTTTGTTCAGCTCCGCCGTGGAGCAGTTCACGGCTTGCCAGATGGCGTTCCAGCAGTACGGCTTTTTCCATATCTTCCAAAGCTCCGGCATTGGTACTCCAATACTTTTTCCCCAACGCACCGGAGCGTTTTATTGCCATGGCAATGAGTTCAGCAACTTCCCCGCAGGCGTTTTTATCCGCCGCCGTGGGAAATGGATAATTGCGGATATTGCGGGC
Source organism: Lentisphaerota bacterium (assembly GCA_015061885.1). GTDB lineage: Bacteria > Verrucomicrobiota > Lentisphaeria > Victivallales > Victivallaceae > SIG78. The sequence continues at coordinate 56,685 of SUVS01000004.1, read as the reverse complement.
GAGCCGGATGCGTGAACTTATTGCAACCGGACTGCCCGGAGCGTTTTCATCCAGAAAATGTACCGGTTTGGCCAGCAATTCATCAATAAAATCACTCATTGCCGCCGCCTTTCTGAACTTTGACACTCTTTTCGCACTGCGTTTTCAGTTCATTTATCTTATCGCGTAAAGCGGCGGCATTTTCGTAATCTTCCACCTCGATGGAGTGCTGAAGTTTTTTCTGGAGTTCGGCAAGTTTCCGGTGCAGAAGTTCCAGTTCATGCCCCTTGCCCGCAGGCTGTTTGCCGACATGCGAAGAACCGCTGTGCATATTTTTTATAACATCGCTCAAAAGCGGGGCAAAAACCTTGTAGCAATTTTCGCATCCAACTTTGCCGGAAGCATTTAAACGCTGTTCATCCCACGAACAGACCGGACAGACAAGCGTACCGGATTTGCCGGTATCGCTGTTCTTGCCGCCGGTGGTATTGCCGGAAAGTTTATAGAGCAAACCGGCAAGATTGAACGGGTCAAAACCCAGACCTTCGCCCTGCTGTTTGGCGGCGGCGCAGCTGCTGCACAAGTGCATGGATTTTTTCTGCCCGCCGATGATCTCCTGTATATGGATAGTGGCTTCGTTTTTATGACATATTTCACAAAGCATAATGTAATATTCTCCTGCAAAAAACTCTTTCTGCAACAGAATAAAAACGGCACCAAACCTGATCTGATGCAGAAATCTGCATTACTATATCCCAATAATAAGCAAATGCAACCGTTCAAACCTCTATTATTGACAATATTTTCTCTTTTTGAGTGCTATTTTATATAAAAAATCTTGCGTAAAGCCGGAAACGGTGTTACATTATTAACAAAACTCCGGAATTGTACCGGAATAAGAAAGGATTTTTATTATGATGCAGTTGCCTTTTGCACTCGATCTCTCCGACAAAGTCGCAGTCGTTACCGGCGGCGGCGGTGTACTCTGCGGCATGATGGCCAAAGCCATCGCGGCTTGCGGAGCCAAAGTTGCCATTCTCGACCTCCGTGCCGAAAATGCCCAGAAAGTTGCTGACGAAATCAAAGCCAACGGCGGCGATGCCATCGGTATTGCAGCCAATGTTCTGGAAATTGAAAGCCTCAAGGCTGCCGAAAAAGAAATCGTTGCCAAATACGGCGTTTGCGATATTCTCATCAACGGTGCCGGCGGCAACCACCCCAAAGGCACCACCAGCAAAGAATATCTGGAAAAAGTTGACCTTGCCGGTGCCGTCGAAGGCGTTACCACTTTCTTTGATCTTGATCCGCAGGGCGTGAGCTTTGTATTCAATCTGAACTTCCTCGGTACTTTGCTGCCCACGCAGGTTTTTGCCCGCGGCATGGCTGAAAAAGGTAACGGCTGTATCATCAATATTTCCAGCATGAACGCCTTTACTCCGCTTACCAAGATCCCGGCATACAGCGGTGCCAAAGCTGCCATCAGCAACTTTACTGCATGGCTGGCAGTCCACTTTGCCAAAGTCGGCATCCGCGTGAACGCCATCGCTCCCGGCTTCTTCCTGACCGACCAGAACCGTGCGTTGTTGACCAATGCTGACGGCAGTCTGACCGCCCGCGGCAACAAGATCATCGACCACACCCCGATGGGTAAATTCGGTGCCCCGAAGACCTGATCGGTGCCTTGCAGTTCCTGATGAACGAAAAGGCCTCCGGTTTTGTCAACGGTATCGTTATTCCGATCGACGGAGCTTTCAACGCTTACAGCGGTGTCTGATAAGTTTTTGCGGGAAAAGATTTTTTCCGAACCATTTTGGGCATTTATCTTTGTGCAATGCAAAAAGATAAATGCCCTTTTTTGTGAGCGTATGGGAGAGAATAAGAGGCTGCAAACTGTAGATTCACCAGCCGAATATTGCCAGCTCTCCGGCGGTCAGCTCGCGGACTTTACCGTTTTCCAATGCGGGGTCCAACTGTAAAGAACCGATCGCCACACGTTTCAGAAACAGCACATTTTTGCCGGCTCTTTCGCACATTCTTTTGACCTGATGGTATTTGCCTTCAACAATTTCCACATAAACTTTACAGGGATCGTCAGGTGAAATCTCCAGTCGTGCCGGTTTGGCGGTAAATTCCCTGAACTCCATACCGGAAGCAAAAAGCTCTATATCCGCCGCATTTGCCGGAGCATCCAATTCCGCATAATAACGCTTGTACAGATTTTTACGCGGCGACATCAGCTCGTGGTCAAACTGCCCGTCGTTGGTCAACAGCAGCAAGCCTTCGGTATCCTTATCAAGTCTGCCGACCGGGAACGGGGCAAAATGTTTCAACTCATCCGGCACCAGATCGACCACCACCGGATCGCGGTCGTCTTCGGTGGCACTCAAATAACCTTGCGGCTTATTGAGCATAAGGTAGATAAATTTGCGGTAGAAGACTTTTTCGCCATTTACGCACACAACATCCTGCTTTTCGTCGATTTTCATATCGACACTTCTGGCGGCAATGCCGTTTACGGTAACGGCATTACGCTTGACCAGCTGCCGTATATCACGGCGGCTGTGGGCTGTGGCATCTGAAAGATATTTATCCAACCGCATAGCAAGTCTTTTATTTAGTAAGCTGTTTGCGGCCCATGAAGCGTACCAGTGCTTCGAGCAGTGTCGCCGGATGCGGCGGACAGCCCGGTACAAACAAATCGACTTTCAGCATATCACCGGCACCATTGGAGCATTTATCGCTCTGCTGAAACAAGCCGCCGGAAACCGCACACGCCCCGCACGCTATCACCAGTTTGGGTTCACCCATGGCATCGTAGGTCTTTTGCAATGCCAGACGCATATTATCTGTAACCGGCCCGGTTATCAGCAGTGCATCGGCATGACGCGGCGAAGCCACCACTTTCAAACCGAAACGCCCCATATCCCAGGCCAATGTATTAAGCACGTTAAAATCCAGTTCACACGCGGCACAGCCACCGGCTGAAACCTCTCTTATATGCAAAGATTTACCGTACAACGCCTTGATACCCGCATCCAGCTGTTCATCTATAACATAAGCTGAACCGTCAACTATCAGCTTTTCCCGGCTCATTGCCCCCATGCGATATTCGCCGGTAAAGCGGATCGCCGGGTTTGCTTTGGCACACTTATTACAGAAAATACATTTCCCGAGGTCGATCGCCGGTTTTTCACAGTCAATGGCATCTGCCGGACAGACTGCGGCGGCTTTCTGCCATGATTCCGGCGAGGACTTTTCCAAATCAAACTCCGGACGCCCCTGAAAATGTTCCGGCAGATTCGGCGGAGCATCGGGGAATTTATTGGTTCTGTATTTTTGAAAAAATCTTGCGTGCAGTGCTTTAAACATAATATTATATCTCCTTAAAGGTCATGCCCGCAATAGGACAGATTGAAACTTTTATTGCAAATCGGGAAGTTGGATATTTGTTCGCCGCGCAATGCCAACGCCAGTGCAAACCAGTTGTGGAACGACGGATCGACCACTTTAACTTTCTTCACATTGCCGTTACTGCCGGTAAATGCCGCTATGACCGCTTCGCCACGCCATGCCTCTGCGGCGGCAACTGCCAGCGTTTCGGCCTTGAATTTATCCGGAGCCGCTTCGCCGGTGCTGAATTCAGAGCCGGCAACTTCCAGCCAGCTCAACAATGCCCGCACCATTCTTATGGATTCGCGGATCTCCAGCCGCCGGACTTTGGCTCTGGCTATAACATCGCCGGAATGTTTGACGGCACATTTCCAAACCAGTTTTTCGTAAACACCTATATTGGTCAGATCACGCCGCACATCCATATCCAGAGCGGAGGCACGGGCGGCAATACCCACACCGCCGATCTCACGCATCATTTCGCCGGAAACCCTGCCGGTACCTTCAAAACGGTCAAGCACACCCGGATCATTTGCCATTATAGCCCAGGCATTTTTGAAATCCGCAACCGTCCGTTCAAACCAATCACGCAAAGCAGCAAGTTTGCTGTTGGGCAAATCGTATGCCGTACCGTCGTAAGTAATATAACCACGCCCGAAGCGGTTGCCGCAAAGCAGTGCGGTCATATTCAAAAACTCCCCGCGTATCCGCCCGCAATACGAGTTGGTGGTCAGGAATGCCACATCGCCGGCCAATGCACCTATATCGCCGACATGGTTGGCTATGCGTTCAAGCTCCAATGCCAATGTACGCAATATTTGAGCTCTTTCGCTTAAAGCAGTACGCGGCTTTTCCGCCAGAGCGGCAATCACACCGTCGTATGCCAATGCGTAAGCTGTGGAACTGTCGCCGGCAATTGTTTCCACCAGATGCCGATGGAGTTTTGCCGGAGAATCAACCAACATTTTTTCAATGCCGCGGTGCTGATAACCAAGTTCGATTTCCAGACTGTAAACATCTTCGCCCATACATTGAAAACGGAAATGCCCCGGTTCGATAACTCCGGCATGCACCGGCCCGACTGCAACTTCGTGTACGGCACTGCCCTGCATTGTAAAGTAATCGGTCACGCCGGGTTTATCGGAATTTTCAAACCGGATGGGTTTCAGCCACGGATGACCTTCGGGGTTGATATTGCTCTGCTCAAATATCTCCCGTTCAAACCAGTGCAAACAGGGTATTTCGCAGGTCAACGCCGGATAACTTGCACCGACTGCAGTCGCCATTGCTTTGAAACAATGTTCCGCCGGATCAAGCAATACAGCGTAAAGTTTGCCTTCATACGCTGTAAAAACTGATACCCGGCAGTTATTTTCGTTCACACATGCTTTCAAGGTTGTTTTGAAATCCTCAAACTCCAGCATCGTTATATCGGCAAGTGCAATACTTCCGCAATTTTTGAAACTTGACAACTCCATAAACCACCTCAATTCTGCACCATTAATTCACTCAAAACAAATCCGGCGGCAAACAACAGTCCCGTCGCCAGCACCAGAATCAGAATCACCGTAGGTATATTGCTCAAGCGTTCAAGTTTTTTGACCTCAAGAGCATTGGCAGTACATTCCGAACGATTGCCCATTGTCATACGCAACGCATGGTAAGTCATACCCGAAAACACCACAAAAAGCAACAGCAATATAACTCCGCCCTGCCAGATACCGGCAGCACGGATCAACTGCATTTCGGTAAAAAACAACGGTGATGGCGGCATACCGCACAACAAAAGCATTGCCAGAATATAGTTTATGCCATTGCGTTTGATAACGCCAAGAAGTCCGCTTATACTGCTGATTTTCTGGGTATTGCATGCCAGCTGGATATTGTCGGCAGTCATAAACAGCACCACCTTGAGCAGTGCATGGATTATTATGTGCAGCAGGGCTACTTGCTGTAACCCCAATGCCCACATGATCGACACCAGCCCCATGTGTTCCATACTCGAATACGCCAGCATCCGCTTGTAATCGTTTTGCCGGACAATGAAAAATGCCGCCAGAGCCAACGACAGCATCCCCAGAACCAACATCAGATCGGTACAGAAAGGCCGCACGCTTTCGGGAGCGATCTCCAACCCCCGTGCCACCCCCAGGAATGAACACGCCAGCAACGCTCCGGAAGAAAGCACCGACAATACCCCCGGTGCTTCGCTGTAAGCATCGGGCATCCAACTCTGGAATGGAGCAAGCCCCATCTTGGTACCGTATCCGGCAAGCATAAAAACAAATGCCGCTTTGAACCATTCCGGATGCAGCACTGCTTTGCTCAAAAGCATCATATCCATGCCCGCATGACTGCCCTCGCCGGCAATCGCCAGCAGCATGGTTCCGAACAAGGCAAAACCGATACCGACCGAGCAAATCAGGATATATTTCCACATAGCCTCCAGCGAATTACCGCTGCGGTGGAAGATTATCAGCGGGGCACTGGCAAGGGTCGTAGCTTCCATAGCCACCCACAGCAACCCGAAATTTCGACTGCTTGCCACCAATGTCATACTGCTTAAAAATCCCAACAGACAAATCGCCACCAACTGCGGCGAGAGAAATTTTTCGGCATTTTCGACAAATCTCTGACGCACCATCGGAAAGTATTTGATCGTCTGCACACTGGAAAGCAAATTCAAAAACGATACCACACTCAATACCGTCAAACTCAAAAAGTCCTGCCCCACCAGTTCCGCAACCTTCGCCAAAGCCACATTATCCAGCTCCGGCAGAAACCACAGTACCGCCGTACCCGCACAGTGCAGTAACGCGGTAATATTCAGCACCCCAACATGCACTTTCAGGCGGCTGCCGGAAGCCCATACCACCAGCAGACCCGCCAGCGGCAGTAATATAAGAAATAAAGAAATCATGCCTTCACCTCGCTTTCGCCGGAATCATCATTTTCGTCTTCCTCCACTTCGGTAAGGTGATTGAGCCGGTCAGAATCAATATGTGAAAATTCGCGGTTGATATGAAACATCGCGATCCCCATAACAAAGACCAGTACCAGTACATCCAGCAGGATCCCCAGTTCGACCAGCAATCCGCACTCCACTGCCATACCCATACCGAAAACTGTTATGCCGTTTTCAAAAATCAGAAATCCCACCACTTGCGTAAGAGCTTTTTTGCGGGCAATAACAATAAACAATCCGGCGATCATACTTGTGAACGCCACCGGTGCCGCCAGCAGCGGACTGCCGGGCGGAACCACCCCGCTGCGGATCCAGAAATAAAACGCCATGCCCGACAACGCCACCACCAACGCCAGCGATCCGGCGTAACCGACCAACGGCTCCAGCTCCCGCTTGACTTTAGCATGAAACATCGCCATTTTAAGCAGATAAGGCAACAGCATACCTTTGACCACCACTCCGATCAGTGCCACGATCAGCACTTCCGTATGCGGCATACCGCCAATTTTACTGCCCCACAGTGCCAACGGAAAAATCCCGATCAATATACCATGCATTGCCGCCAGTTTGATACACGGCAGCATACGGCTTGTTGCCACCAATGCCAAATCTATGAGCAGAAGTGCCGCCAGAACTATTTCAGTTAATTGTGTCATTTTTTCCAACCTCCTCCAAAGATCGCCACCAATACTATCGCCAGCAAACCGATCGCCAACGCTCCTGCCAGCAACTGCGGAACCTTGAGAAAACGGAAGCGTGCCATTATGGATTCAACCACCCCGATCGAAACTGCAAGCAACAGTATCAAGGCGTAAAACGCGATGAATTCCCACAGTGCACCCGCCGCCAGATTGGGCAGAAGCAATGTTGCCAGAAATGAGAGAAACACCCACAGTTTAAGTGCCGCACCATAATGGATAGCCGCCAGATCCGGCCCGCTGTTATCCAGAATCATAGCTTCATGGATCATGGTAAGTTCCAGATGGGTTTCCGGGTCATCGACCGGGACGCGGCAGTTTTCGCACAGCATAACGATGTAAAATGCCACTGCCAGAAAAAGTATTGCCGTACCGCCGGATACCCAACCGGCAGGGGTAAGCGTGGTAAGCGAACCGGACAGAGTAAAGTTTCCGGTCAAAAACACCAACGCCGCCAATACCGTTAAAATACCGCCTTCAGCCAGCATGGAAAACTGGCACTCACGGCTCGCCCCCATGCCTTCAAACGCCGAAGCAGTTTCCATTGCCGCCAGCACCGTCAGCATCCGGCCGCAACCGGCAAGATAGACAAAAAGTATCATATCGCCGGGGAAAGCCACCGGCGAAACCAGACATGCCGCCGGCAGGATCATCAGCATCAAAACCGCTGTCGCCAATGCCCCCCATGGAGCGACCTGAAATATCCATCCGCGGGAAGTACTGTAAACCGAAGATTTTTTCATCAATTTTGCCAGATCATAATAAAGCTGGAGTAACCGCGGACCTTTGCGTCCGGCAAAAAATGCCTTGACTTTATTGATGATGCCGATCAGCAGCGGCGAAGCGATCAAAGCCAGAATAAAATTACCGCACCACAAAAGTATATTCAAAGTATTTTCGCTCATTTTACCACCGCCTTTACTGCCGGAACTGTACTGTTCTGACCTTCCACCGGAGCTTTTTTGGCAATAAAACTCCAACCCAGCATCAGCAATATTGCCAACACCATTATCAATATATAAATATGCAGAAAACCGGACTGCAAATGTTTTACCTTGTCAGATACAAAACTGGCGGTCTTGAAGAGCGGTGCCCACAGCCAACGCCCGGCACCATCAGGAGTTTCCACAATAAATTCAGCTTTTTCCGGGAACAGTTCTTTTACTGCTGCAACTGATTTCTTTTGCCGCAATATACTGTTGAACAAATCTGCCAGCGGCTGAATAAAAGCACTTGCCGTATATTGCATCCGGGCGGTGGGTTCAGCAAATCCGCAATCCCAGGTAAGATTTTCAGAATTCTGTTTCCGTTTGCTCAAACTCTTACGCCACAGCATAAAAATCACGGTAAGCCAGCATAAAGCCAAAGCAAAACACGCATTATAAACCAACGGTTTGATGATTTCATTGCTGATTTTTCCGGCAGTAAAATACACCAGCAAGACCGGTGCGGCAAAAGTCATCAATAATGCAGCAACACCCGGCAGCAGTTGAGCCAGCACCATACTCAAAGATTCCGGTTCGGCGTCGCGTGCCGCTTCCGAACGCGGTTCTCCGGCAAAAACCGCCGAAATCGTTTTGGCAAACGCCGCCGCCGCCAGACCACCGGTAAGAGCAAGAGCGATCACCGCTGTCAGCGACGCGGCAAAAATTCCGCCGGAACCATACGCTATACCGTTAAATGCCGCCATGTAAATCAAAAGTTCGCCGACAAATCCGCAAAACGGCGGCAACCCGGAAATCCCCATCCCCGAAACAGTAAAGAGCAAACCGGTAGCAGGCAGTTTACGCACCAGAGAGCCCATAACATCCATATTTAATGTATGCATGGATTTATAAACAGAACCGGCTCCGAGAAACAGTGTACCTTTGAGCAGTGAATGATTTATTATATGCAGAAAAGCTCCGGTTGCCGCCATGCTCATCATCAGGTGATTTTCCGCACTTCTGCCCAGCAATGCCAGACCGAAAGCCAGAGTTATTATGCCGATATTTTCCACACTCGAATAAGCCAGCAGCCGTTTGAGGTCGCTTTGAGCAGAACCGAAAAGTATTCCGCCAAACATACCACTCAAACCGGCAAAAAAAGCTGTCCAGCCCACTGCCGGAATTTCTATCACCCACGGACTCCACACCATTATACCGTAAAACCCCAGCGGGATCATAGCCGCCGACATCACCGCCGATACCGGAGCCGGAGCCGCCGGATGTGCTTCCGGCAGCCATACATGCAATAACGGGAATCCGGCTTTCAGCCCGAAAGCAATGATCGTGCCAACCGTTGCGGCGGCAACATATTCAGGATTCATCGTCAAAACCCAGACCAGCAGAAGACCGCCGGCTTCACATGCCAGGAGATAGATCCAGGCCGCTTGCCGCACCTTGTCTTTACCCCAGTCAAACGCCACCAGTCCGAAACTGACCAGTCCCATAAGCTCCCAGGTCAGCAAAAAGACAAAACCTTTATTCAGCATAGTAACAGTCAGCATGGCAAATATGGTCAGGTTAAAAAGGAACCAGTAAAGGTTCATGCGGTGTCTGCCATGCTCCTGCATATAGCCGATGCTGTGCCACGCCGCCGCTATACCGACAAAGATTATCGGCAGCTGAAAACATAGCATCATGCCATCACCGGCACACACTGCGGTAAATAATTTAAGCAGAAGAGCCGCTATACAGCCCCCTGCCCCGATAATATTTGCTCCCCGGTCAAGCCGTTTGAAAAACAGAGCAAGAAATGCACTGCCTCCGAGCAAACCCAATACAACAGCATTGATTGAATCCATAACATACTCTTTTGTTTTGCCGTTATGCAATACTTAAAAAACAAATATCAGAGGCAATTTCAAAAGTCATTCAAAACAAAGACAAAGGGAATATCCACAGTCCGGTGAAAGAAGCATTTGCCGGACGAAGGTTATACCTTTGGCGACTTTTGAGGATTTTTGAAATTGCCTCATCAGATAATATACCACACAAACACATTATTGGCAAGAAAAAAGTTATTTCAACGCTGTTACCGAAGCACGGCGATACAAATGATCAGGGTCAAGAGCCCGTTTTGCCTGCCGCAATCCAACATCGCCCAAATCCTGTTCACGGTTCATAAAACGGTATTTACCTGCAAGCAGATGTTCAGTCAAAAGAGCGGTGAGTTTGGCTCCGCAGCCGGTGAAAGCATGATCGGCCTTTTCGAAGTGTATATCAGCAAGATTTTCCTGCAATGGACTGTATATGGAAAAACCTGCCAGCGACTCTTTTACATAAAGAGCTATACCGGATAAACCAACTTCGGGGTATTGCCAAACGCTTTTCAGGCGGTCAAAAGAGAGTTTTTCTTCCAGACCGCTTGCTTCCGACCAATAAAGGGAACTCTGTTTTTCAGCAAAAGCAATGATCTCATCAAGCATTTCAAAGGTTATGATCTTTACCGAATAACAATTCCCGTATTCGCGGTCAAACTGCCGCACCTGATTGCGTCGTTTACGCAATTTACTGCCGGACATAGCTTGCAGGTGTTCAAGGTCATAAATATAATCCGCTTCGTCAGGATCAAATTTAAACTCAAGATATTTCCCAGCATCAGGGAATTGCCTGAAATAATCTTCCGGCACATCCCCCAAAACCGCATCACAGCCGAATCGGGCGGCAAATTCCTGAAAATACCCTGCCAGCAATTCAACTCCAATATGGCAACCCAGCGGGAAAAAGAGGTATGCTTTTTCAAAACTTGCTATCCACAAACGGTTTTCAATAACTTTGTACCGCCAGTTATAAGTATCTTTATACAACAGTAAGTTTGCCCATGACCGCTCACAGCTTTCTCCGGCAAAACAACTGAAACGGCGGAAAAGTTCATAATTTTCCGCTTCCAAAGATTTGAATTGATCGAATATCATCTTCCACCTTGCAACAATGTCATTTCCATATACTATACGCCAAACCGGAGAATATTGCCAACATCCAAGCTATCGAAATGTGAATAAAAATGCATAAAAAATCCTGTCAAATACTTGTATATGTACCGTTCGCATGGTATATTTAGAGAATGGCAGCAGTTGACAGGCAATCGCTCCCGTATTCTTATGGGAGAGGAAAGTCCGGACTGCACAGAGCGGGAAGTCCTTTTCAGCGGAAGAATTTATTTTGACTGTGAAAGAAGGATACTGCGGACTATAAGCCGCAGGAAGGAAAGTGCAACAGAAAAAAAACCGCCGGAATTTATTCCGGTAAGGGTGAAAAGGCGGGGTAAGAGCCCACCGGGTGGCAGGCGAAAGCTCCATCGCACAGGCAAACCCCTTCCGCAGCAAGACCAAATAGGGAACGAGCTGTTGCTCGCAGCGTTACAAGTTCCGGGTTCTGGTCGCATAGACAGATGATTGCCGCCTGCTTTTTTGAGCAAGGAACAGAATCCGGCTTATCTCAAGTGCTGCCTCTCAAACAACAATATATAAACAGGTGTTTTATATGACAAAACTTGCAATTTTAAGTGACATTCATGCCAATGGCGAGGCATTGCAGCAAGTACTTGCCTACTGCAATACACTCGGAGTGGATAAGTACGCATGTCTGGGGGACATTGTGGGTTATAACGCAGATCCGCAATATTGCCTGCAAGTGGTAAAATCATTGGATCTGGTCGCCAGAGTACGGGGGAACCACGATGATTATACTGCTATGGATGACGAGGAAATGGAAGGGTTCAATCCCAATGCCAAAAAGGCAATTTTCTGGACACGCTCGCAACTGAACAATGATGAACGGCGTTGGTTGGGCGACTCCCAGTTGCGGGTAACTATACCCGGTATGCCTGTAACACTGGTTCATGCCACGCTGGACAGTCCGAACACCTGGGGGTATGTATTTGATGTCTATCATGCCATTGATAACTTTTCTTATCAGCTTACCCAGGTTTGCTTCTGCGGTCACTCGCATGTGCCGGTGGCATTCTGCAAACGCCCCTTTGCCTCCGGTCCGCTCCGCGGAGTGGAAGAAATCCGCGAATGGGTAATGGCAAATGGTGTTGTACCGCAGAAATTCGACGCAGTGGATGTCTTCCAGGTAAAGATCGAACCCGGTTGCAAATATCTTTTCAACATCGGCAGTATAGGTCAGCCCCGTAACCGCGACCCGCGGGCCTCGTTTGCAGTTTATGACGATACAGCCAAAACCGTAACCCGTTATACACTTCCTTACGACATAGCATCAGCCCAGGCAAAGGTGCTGGCCGCCGGCTTGCCTGAACGGTTGGCAACCCGTCTGGCAGTCGGGGAATAAGCAAAGCAGAGCTTTATGAAAGCAGGCAAAAAAAATCTTGTACCCGGCAAAAAAGCTCCGGCAGATGTCAAACGCATATTGATAATCAAACCCAGCAGTCTGGGCGATATATTCCATGCGTTTCCGGCAGTCGCCAGACTGCATGAGCTTTTCCCCAATGCTGAATTTGACTGGCTGGTGCATCCGGCTTTTGTCGAAGCATTGGATTACTCGCCGGTACCGGTCAGCCGCAAGATCATCTTCCGGCGGCGGGAACTGGGAAAACTTGCCACCATACTTCCGGCAATGCTTGAACTCATACGCGATTTGCGGGAAAATACCTACGACTATATCTTTGATTTTCAAGGATTGTTCCGCAGTGCATTTTTTGCCCGCATGGCAAAAGGCAGAGTTGTCGGTTTTGCCCGTCCACGGGAAACGATGGCACGGTGGTTTTACCATAACTGGAGCAAAGTAAATTTGAGGTTGCACGCAGTGCGGCGTAACCAACTGCTGGTGGAACGCTTCTTCCTAACCGGCACCATGCGTACCGATACAGTTATACCCTCCAATGCCGGTAATGCAGAAAATCTGAACGGAAAACTTCAGCGGCTGGGTATCAATGACAACGATATTATAGTAGGTATTTCGCCGGGAGCCCGCTGGGCAAGCAAGGTATTTCCGGCAGAACTTTTTGCCCGGGTCATGATATTGACTGCCGAAATGTCGCCCAAAGTAAAATTTGTAATCATGGGGGCTCCGGCAGATCAGAAACTGGCGGAAAATATTCTGGCTCTTGCCGGCAATGTTCCGGCGCTGTCATTGGCAGGGGCTACTTCGCTGGGTGAACTCGTGGAACTTATAAAACGCTGTAAAGTGCTGTTGGCAAACGACAGCGGGCCGGTACATATTGCGGCGGCGGCAAAAGTTCCGGTAGTGTGTTTTTACGGTCCGACCAATCCGAATCTGACCGGACCGTTCGGTGATATTCACACGATTTTCCAACGTGGAGATCTCAAATGCATAAAGTGCATGAACCGCCAGTGCCGTGAAATTGTTACGGAGTGTCATAATATTGACGCGGCGGCGGCGGCGACGGCGATATGCAAAAAAATCCAGGAGTAAAGACTATGCGTAAAACGGTTGCAGTGTTGGCAATATTGTTGTTTGGTGCCTTGCTCAATGCGGATGTGGTAATGAAGCTTTCTATGCCGCGTGAACGCTATATGACTTACGAGCCGGTGATCGCCAATCTGGCATTACGCAACACCTCCGGTCAGGGGTTGATCTTCGGGCATGAAGCGGAATTCAAAGGATTTCTGGAAATCGGTCTGTTTGATATGCACGACCGTCCGCTGAAAGGCTCCGGAACCAAAGTTGACCTGAAAGGTTTGATCCTGCGTCCGGGAGCGGATCATCATATACGCGTAAATATCGGTAAATGGCTGGATATGCGGCGGGCTGGTTTTTACAAGCTCAAGCTTTTTATATCGCACCCGATGCTGAAAAATGAATACGAAAGTAACTTCTGCACTTTTGATATAACCAACGGGCAGATTTTCTGGCAAAGAAATTTCGGTATTCCCAATTTGCAGGGGGCTCAACTGGGTGAAGACCTGAAAATACGCTCCTATGTCATAAAAACATTGCAGGACAAATCAAATATTTGCTTTTATCTCTTTGTAGAAGATAAAAATAAAGTCTATGCGGTCAGATACCTGGGCGTACTGCTCGGCAGAGAATTACCGTCTTTTGAACTGGATTCTCTGAACCAACTGCACATGCTTCTGCCAATTTCTTCAAAAAAATTCAATTACGCCATCTTCGATTGGCATGGCAATCAGGAAAAACAGAGTTATTACCGCACTTCCAGAACAGTGCCGACACTTTTCCGGCAGGGCACCACCGGCGATGTAAGCGTTGTCGGCGGCGAACTGATTCTGCCCGGAGAAGGCTATGCACAGGAAAAACTGCTGCCAAACTTACCGGCAGATGCAATAAATACGCCTCCGGCAGCACAAAAACAGCCGGCACCGGCAAACAAAAAGTAAAACTGCTGCCCGCATACAAATGACGGCAGGTGCCACCTGATGTTGTTGGCAAGCTGTACAAAGCGTTATGCTGACAGGCGAGGAGCGGCTACGGCTGTAAAATCTCATACCCTCTCATACCATCCCATAACTATCGAGCGGCACACAGATGTTTGCCATACGACACTATAGCGTATGCCATGCTCCCCCCCCGCAGGGCGAAGGTTATACCGTAAATAATAATAACTACCGGAGGGGATAGGTCTTCTGGAGGGGAGTTGTAAAGCCATCAAAACAAAGGCAAGGCACAGAACCACAGTACAGTGGGGCGGTAAGTTCGGGCGGCTACCTGTAAGGTAACCGCCCGAAATGCTCCCCCCGCTGTGCGAAGGTTATGTCCTTGCCGACTTTTGAGGGTTTTGCAATTCCCCTCATTATTATTCGTGGGGAACCCAGCGTTCGTCCCAGACCCATTCATCGAAGCCGTGACACGAGGTGTAAATGGAGTCGCTCATAAATCCGAAACTCAATATATCAGCTACTCCGGCAAAAGCTCTGATGGCAGTAAATCCGGCCCCCTGACAAGCACCGACAACCAGCCCCAATACAGGAACCTGACTGTTGTGATAGACCAAACAACGGGGTACTTCCATCCAGCAAGTTACCACATTGACCAATCCACGTCCAATATTGCTGAAATTTTTTTCCCAATCGACCGAAGAACTGCTCCCGTCGGCACACACTGCCGTGGTCATCATTGCGGCGGCGGCACAAACTATTACAACTTTTTTAAACAAACTTTTGAACATTTTTTTCTCCTGGCAAATTACATCAATTTCAATCCGGGCAGATCCTGCACATCAATCAACCCGACCACGCGGCGGTCATCATCAATAACAATAATGTCGCTGATCTTGTGTTTTTCCACCACCCGCACGACTTCCACCGCCAATGCTTCACTGTTCACGGCTACCGGATTTTCCGTCATAACATCCGCCATCCTGCGGGTCAGCACATTTATGTCTTTTTCGGCGGCACGGCGGAAGTCGCCATCGGTGAACACTCCCAGCAATTTATTGCTGTTATCGACAACTATTGCCGAACCGCAACGGGCATGCCCCATCTTGCACAGAGCCTCACGCACTGCGGTTTCCGGCGATACCAGAGCAAAACGGTCGCCGGAACGCATAATATCTTTTACATGCATGGTAACCATTCTGCCGATAGCCCCGCCAGGATGGAATCTGCCGTAATCTTCTTTAGTAAAGCCCCGTTCCTGAAGCATCACCATCGCCCAGGCATCTCCCAGAGCCAGCAACGCAGTAGTTGTAGAAGTCGGTGCCAGATTGAACGGACACGCTTCCCGCTCCACCTTCATCGGCACTACCAGATCGCTCAATTTCCCCAACCGGCAATCAGCAGTTCCGCAAATGGAAACCAATTCCACGCCGAGCCGTTTAGCCGGAGTGATCATCCGCAGCAATTCATCGGTTTCGCCACTGTAACTTATTGCAATGAGCAAGTCATCCTTACGCATGATCCCCAAATCGCCATGCAGTGCCTCCACGGGGTGCATGAAAACCGCCGTTGAGCCGATACTGGAAAGCGTAGCGGCAATCTTCTTGCCGATATATCCGCTTTTGCCGATACCGGTAAGCACCAGTTTGCCGCCACGGTTTAGAGCGGCTTCGGAACGCTTGACCAATTCCACAAACTCACTGCCCAGCTGTTTATCGACCGCCTGCAATGCCTCGATCTCTATTTCAAAGACCCGGTGGGCTGTTTTCAAGATGTTATCACTCATATTGCAACTACCTCAAATATACTGAAAAAATTCAAATGCGGCAGGAATTCAACGCAGTTACAAAAATTCCTTTTGCACCTTTCTCCTGCAACTCATCCATGATCACATTGACTTTGCCGCTTTTTATCATTGCCTTGACCGCCACCCAGTCCGGATTGCTCAACGGCGAAATAGTCGGCGACTCAATACCGGGAGTGATTTTGCAGCATGCGTCGAGCATATTACGCGGCACATTGTACTCGATCAATACATAATCTCTTGCGACCAATACACCACGCAAACGGGCCATGATCTTTTTGACATCGACCTGTTCAAGCAGTTTTTCGTCATGACCGATAACGATCGCTTCGGATTCCATGACCACATCGCCAACGACTTTCAAGCCGGCTTCCACCAGTGTTCTACCGGATTCGACCACATCAGCAATAGCATCGGCAACGCCCAGTTTTACGGAGATTTCCACGGCTCCATCCAGACGCACGATCTGCGTATCAAACCCGCGTTTTGCCATATCGGCACGCACGATTTCAGGATAACTTGTGGCAATACGCAGACCATTGAACTTATCCGGCGTAAGATCGGACTCTTTGGGTACAGCGTAACAGAAACGCGATTTACCGAAGTTCAGCGGCAGAAGCTCCGCAACTTCCATACGGCTGTCCGCCGTCAAATCCCGTCCGGTGATCCCCAGGTCAATGATCCCTCTGCCGACATAAGTGGCAATATCACGCGGACGCAGAAAAACAAAATCAATACCGTTTTCGCTGTCGCTGACGATCAGCTCGCGGCTGTAACGGGTGCATTTGTAACCGGCGGATTTCAGCAGTTGAACTGCCCCTTCGGAGAGGGCACCCTTGTTTGGAATAGCAAATTGAAGCATCTTTTTCTTCCTGATTTTTACTGCTCAAAGATATTTATACACATCTTCCAACTCAATATCGTTGGCGATCATCATTACCTGCAAGTGGTACAGAAGCTGTGAAATTTCTTCTGCAGTGCGTTCCTTGCCTTCGTATTCGGCAGCGATCCACACTTCGGCGGCTTCTTCCACGATTTTCTTGCCTACAAAGTGTTTACCTTTGGCAAGTTCCCGTACAGTGCCGGATTCCTGATTACCGGAAGCGGCTTTTGCCTTGAGTTCGGCAAAAAGTTCTTCAAACTTCTTCATATTGAATATCTCCATTCAGATTAAAAATTTTCTGTTGCAACGGCTTTATTCACTGCTTCAGCCGTATTATGGTAATATACCACACCGGAGAGTTTAATTCCACTTTCCGGAGCAAAAATTCACTCTTTTTCAAGATGTTTTACGGCAATATAATATATTCCATGCAAAGTAAAGAGATTTCCGACGGCTTCCAGCTCCGGAATGTGTTCGCAGAAAAACTCCGCATCGCCGCCGGAGGCGACCATGTATTTTACTCCGAGTGCCTCACTCCTTGCCATCAGTTCACGCACCATGCCGACGGCTCCCAAGTCTATACCCAGCGTCATCGCCGCTTTAGTGTTCAAACCCAAACCATCCGGCAGCGGCAGATCCAGCGGCAGATCCGGCAATGCAGCAGTACCGCTTGCCAATGCACCACGCATAAGTTTGCGTCCGGGCATGATAGCACCTCCGGCAAATACATTATTTTCCAACACAGTTTCCAGAGTTATTGCTGTACCGCAATCAAAGTTGCTTGCCGGGAGTTTACCTCCGGCAACCAGTGCCGCGGCATTGGCTATGCGGTCAGCACCCAGTGTGGAACTGTCCATTTGCGAAAAATCCAATCCGGCAACCTCGCCCGCCGTCGCTGTGACCCATTGCAGTTTTTTATACAAACCGGAAGCTTCAAGAGTCTGCACCGCACGGGGAACTACGCACGCCGCCCAAACCCGGCAATCATGTTCAACCGGCGGCAACAACGACAAATCACTCTGCCACGCGGCAGTTGCCACCGTCTTTACCGGCAAATCCATATTGCCGCTGCGATCAGCAAAAATCCATTGCGTATGAGTATTACCTATATTAAGAAGAAGAAAATCCATACAGTCAAGCCGTTACAAAAATTTCCGCAAATCCTGATCCTGATCCAGCGAATGAACCAGTTCTTTTACCCGTTGTGCTGACTTTTCGCTGCAAATCAAAGTTACATCATCCTGATTTACGATAATGAGATCCTTTACATCTATCGCCGCCACCAGATGCTGGGCATCATTTACCACAATGCAGTTTTCCACATCCAGTCCGGAAAAAAGCCCCCGCACAACGTTGTTGTTTTTATCGGCTCTGATCTGTGAACGCAATGCCGTCCAACTGCCGATATCCTCCCATTCAAATCCGCACTCGGCCACAACCAGATAATCCAGTTTTTCCAACAGAGCATAATCTATTGATATATTCGGAGCATTGGCAAATTCATCCCGCAAATAGTTCATCAACCGTCCGGGATCGCTGATCCTGCCCACCGCTTTGGCTATATTGGAAAGTTCCGGAGCGTGTTCTGCCAGCAATCGCTTGAATACGCCCAAACTCCAGATGAAAATGCCGCTGTTCCAACGCCATATATCTTCTTTGAGCATTTCTTCGACTTCATCTGCCGGAGGTTTTTCGCGAAAGCCGTCGGCACTGTAAAATTTTACTGTTTCATCGCCGTAATCCAGCACCGTTCCACAGCGTATATAACCGTAACCGGTGCTGGAATATTCCGGCTTGACTCCTATCAGCACCGGAGCATCGCACTTGCTTGCGGTTTCCACCGACTGCAATATTGTCCGGCAGAATGCCGGCACACTGCCGATGCTGTGGTCGGCGGGAGTTGCCACAATAACAGCATCATCTTTCACCCCGCGGCTTTCAAGTATGCCGCTTGCCAGAGCCAGACAACTGCCGGTATCTCTGCCCACGGGTTCGCCGATAATATTTTCCGGCGGCAACATGGGCAGCAATGAACGCATAGACTCAACATAGTCTATATTGGTAATGACCAGACAGTTTTCCGGTGAAGCTATGCTCAACATCCGTGCGGTACTCTGCTCAATAAGTGTCAGATTACCGATCAACCGCAAAAGCTGTTTGGGGCAGTTCTGCCGGCTCTGGGGCCAGAATCGTTCACCTTTGCCCCCGGCTACCACCACCGTATAAATGTTGGAACGGTCAACCATGAAAACTCGCCTTGTATTACGAAAGTTTCTGAATAATCGTTGCCAGCGGTGCAAACAGACCGATAACGATCGTACCTACGATCACAGCCAGCACCACGATCATGATCGGTTCCAGCAGCGAGGTCAGAGCATCTACGGCGTTATCGACTTCTTCGTCGTAGGTATTTGCTACTTTTTCCAGCATGTCCGGCATACGACCGGTTTCTTCGCCTACTTCGATCATACTTATAACCATCTGCGGAAACACCCTGGTTGCACCCAGCGGCTTGGAGATGCCCTCCCCTTCTTTGACCGCATCATGCACTTTCATGACCGCTTGAGCCACGAGTTCATTACCCGATGTATCACGCACAATTATCAATGCGTTCAACACCGGGACCCCTGCCGCCATCAGCGTACCCAATGTACGGGAGAAACGGGCAATGGCAGTCTTGGAAACGATCGGCCCCAGGATCGGCATATTGTAAAGCACCCAGTCCAGACCGTATTTGCCGTATTTGTTTTTATAGGTCATCTTTATTACAAAAACCAGTACAAACGGTGCTGCCAGCAGATAGTACCAGCGGGTCTTCATCCATTCAGATACATCGATCAGAAATTGTGTAATCCCCGGCAGCGGGTCGCCTTCCAGCAACTCGGTAAAGATCTTGGTAAAGCTCGGGACGATGAAGATCATCAAACCGGTCGTTACCAGCAACGCCAGCGAAATAACCACTGACGGGTAAATCATTGCCGATTTGACCTTACCAGCCAACCGGGCGGTCTTTTCCATAAATCCGGCAAGTCGTCCCAGAATCGTTTCCATTGCCCCGGCGGCTTCCCCGGCTCGGACCATGTTCAAAAACAAACGGTCGAATGTTGCCGGATAAAGCGACAACGCTTCGGAGAATGTTGAACCGGTTTCCACGGCATCTGCCACCCCGCAAAGCACCTTCTGTGCCATTTTATCTTTGCACTGCCGTTGCAAGGTACGCAATGAACGGATCAGCGGCAAACCGGCTTCGAGCAAGGTTGCCAACTGACGGGTAATGACCATAAGCTGTTTACGCTTGATGATCGACGGACCGAACTGAAAATCCAGATTGATATTCAGACTGCCGCCCTTTTTCTTTTTGGCAGTGGCTTCCTTGAGCTTGGTTGCAAACAGCCCCTCTTTACGCAACTCGGCGGCTGCCATTGCCTCGGTTGCCGCTTCAATAGAGCCTTTTATCTCTTTTCCGCTTTTTTCATCTACTGCTACATAATTATATTGAGGCATAAATCATATCTCCTGTACCTCGCCGTGGCGATCAGTTACCTTCTTCTTCCAATTGTTCAGCAAGTTCTTTGGCCTTATTTATCAAATCCTGCTGATCGCGTGCCATATTCACCATTTCTTCGTAGGCGATTTTTCCCTGTTTATAAAGTTCAAACAAGTGCATATCCATAGTATTCATACCATGTTTTGCCCCGGTCTGCAATTCCGATGTAATACGGAATGTTTTATTATCGCGGATAAGTGCCTGGATACCGGGAGTCTGGATCATGATTTCAAACGCCGCTATACGGCCTTTTTTATCGCACCGCGGCAGCAGTTCCTGCGAAATAACCCCGATCAGCGATGAGGCCAGCTGGGTTCGGATCTGCTGTTGCTGGGTGGTCGGGAAGGCGTCCACAATACGGTCAACGGTTTCCGCCGCACCGCAGGTGTGCAGTGTACCGAACACCAGGTGTCCGGTTTCAGCAGCAGTAATAGCCGCTTCGATCGTTTCCAAATCTCGCATTTCCCCCACCAGAATAATATCCGGGTCCTGACGCAACGCACGGCGCAACGCATCTTCAAAACTGATGGTATCCGAACCGATTTCACGCTGGATAACCACACTCTTTTTGTGCGGATGATAAAATTCGATCGGGTCTTCCACGGTAATAATATGACATGCCCGCTCGTTGTTGATAATGTTGATCATTGAAGCCAGCGTAGTGGATTTACCCGAACCGGTCGGACCGGTCACCAACACCAGACCGCGGGGACGGTAGAGCAGGTTTTTGACTGAATCCGGCAACCCCAACTGTTCAAAAGTGAGCAGTGTATTGGGAATCTGACGCAAGATCGTGCCAAAACAATTCTTTTGCTTAAAGGCACTTACACGGAAACGGGCCTGATCGCCGAAGGCAAAACCGAAGTCCACTGAACCGACTTCCTGAATTTTCTGAATATGCACTTCCGAGGCAAATGATTTTACCAGCCGCTCGGTATCTTCCGCAGTCAGCGGCGGCAAATCAAGCGGGGTCATATCCCCATGCAAACGCACCACCGGAGGCACTCCGACTTCAATATGCAAATCGCTGACACCTTCATCAACTACCAACTGCAGCAAATCAGCCATTTCTACCATTTTTAGCTTGCTCCTTAAATTAAAAATTCCTGCATAAAAACAGGAATATATTGATTATATTATGTATATCGCAACACTTCATCGACCGAAGTTTCGCCGTTGTAAATCGAGATCATACCGTCTTCACGCATGGTACGCATACCCTGGGCGATCGCTTTGTTCTGGATTTCCAATGTCGGAGCCCCTTTGTAAATCAACTCCGAAAGTTCATTGGTCATGACCATAAGTTCGCAGATCGCTTTTCTGCCCTTATACCCTGTATTTTTGCATATCTGACAGCCTTTGCCGTAATAGAACGGTCTGCCGGCTACATCTTCACGCGTGATTTCCAACCGCTCAAGTTCTTCATCCGACGGGGTATATGGTGTTTTGCACGCATAACAGACTCTACGCAGAAGACGCTGACTCAATACCCCGACCAGACTTGAACAGATCAGGAACGGTTCCAAGCCCATATCCATCAGACGGGTAACGGTACTTGCCGAGTCGTTGGTGTGCAGCGTACTGAACACAAAGTGCCCGGTCAGCGATGCCTCCACGGCGATCTGGGCGGTGATAAAGTCACGGATTTCCCCCACCAGAATACGGTCGGGGTCCTGTCGCAAGAATGCACGCAGTGCTTTTTCAAAGGTCATACCCACGGCTTCGTTGATCGGAACCTGTACGATACCGTCAATGTCGTATTCCACCGGGTCTTCGGCAGTCAGGATCTTATCGCCTACAACATTGATTTCGTTGATTGCTGAATACAGCGTTGTGGTTTTACCGGAACCGGTCGGACCGGTCACCAGCAGAATACCGTTGGGCAGATGGATGATCTCACGGAACTTCTTGAGCAGATTTTCGTCCATCCCCAGCGAGTCCAGACTCAAATTCACCACAGTCCGGTCAAGTACACGAAGCACCACTGATTCGCCGTAACTTGTCGGCAGACAGGATACACGCAAATCCACCGGTTTTCCGTTCATCTTGGTCTGAATACGGCCGTCCTGCGGCACACGCCGTTCTGAAATATTCAGTCC
This sequence comes from Lentisphaerota bacterium, assembly GCA_015061885.1. Taxonomy (GTDB): domain Bacteria; phylum Verrucomicrobiota; class Lentisphaeria; order Victivallales; family Victivallaceae; genus SIG78. The sequence goes on along the minus strand of SUVS01000004.1, from coordinate 34,017 downwards.
GCTCAAGATTTTCACGCGGCTGGTGATCGGCAGAGCCATCACTTTCGGCGGCGGCGGTAATTCGTACAATGCACCGTCCACGCGGTAGCGGATGCGGTATTCGTGTTCAAACGGCTCAAAGTGAATGTCGCTGGCTTTATCTTTGATCGCCTGACGGATCACAAAGTCCACAAAACGCACGATCGGGGCGGAGTTGGCGGCAGATTCCAGATCTTCCTCGTCTTCATATTCCCCCTCTTTACCGGTAAACTCCCCGAACATGCTCGCCATATCGGTTACATCCATCGGGTAATACTTGTCGATCACTTCGTCAAACTGTTCATCCGGAGCCATCACTACAATAAAATCACGCCCCAGAATAAACCGCAAATCGTCAACTGCCGTGGTATCCAGCGGGTTACGCAATGCCAGATAAAGCAGATCATCATCGACCCGGACGGCTACTGCACCGTAAGTTCTTGCCGTGGAAGCATCTATCTGCTCCAATGTGGCAGAAGGTATATCCATTTCTGCCAAATCAACTATCTCGCACCCCAGATTATCAGCGATCAGATGCATCAGTTCCGTTTCGTTGCAGAACCCGTAATCCAGCACAATGTCACGGTAATTTTTTCCGGTGCGTTCTTTTTCTTCCAAACCTTCCTTGAGCTGATCTTCGCTCATGCCGGCTTCAAGCAGAATATCGTAAAGAGCTTGTGTTTCCTGATCTATCATAAAAAAACCACCATTGTTTTAATCTTCGTCCATCATTGTTACGCGGATAACTTCTTCCAATGTGGAAATACCCGCTTCGGCTTTACGCAAAGCGTCATCACGCAGCGAGTGCATACCATTGCGGCGGGCAGCTTCGCGGATGACCTGTGTCGGTTCGTTACGATAGACCAATTCGGTTATATCGTTGTCAAGCATACAAATTTCGTAGATACCGATACGCCCCTTGTAACCGGTTTTACCGCAGCTTGAACAACCTTTGCCTTTCTTGAATGTGTGTGTGGCAACATACTCATCGGAAAGTCCCAGCAGATGTTTTTCCACTTCGTTGGGCACATAATCCTGGGCACAGTGTTTGCATACACGCCGCAAAAGACGCTGTGCCATGATCGCCCGCACCGCCGATGCCACCAGAAATGCCTTGACCCCCATATCCACCAGACGGGTGATCGCCCCCGGTGCGTCATTGGTGTGCAAGGTACTGAACACCAAGTGCCCGGTCAGAGCGGCGTTGATAGCGATTTCGGCAGTTTCCACATCTCGGATTTCCCCGATCATTACAATATTCGGTGCCTGACGCAATATAGCTCGCAGAGCGGCGGCAAAGGTCATGTTCACATATCTATCGACCTGCACCTGGTTGATACCGGGCAACTGATATTCCACCGGGTCTTCCACAGTAATGATCTTGCGGGAAACTGTATTGATCGTATTCAAAAACGCATAAAGCGAAGTCGTTTTGCCCGAACCGGTCGGGCCGGTTACCAGAAAGATACCGTCAGGCATACTCAATATGCGGTTTACCAGTACCATATCGTCAGCATAAAAACCCAGTTTCGGCACATCAAGCTGAATACTGGATTTATCCAGAATACGCATTACTATACTTTCGCCGTGAGTCGTGGGGATGCTTGATACACGAAGGTCGATATCTTTAGGCCCCACACTCATCTTGATACGGCCGTCCTGCGGGATACGCTTTTCGGTAATATCCAACCTTGCCATGATCTTGAGACGGCTGGTAAGATTGGCCTGCAAAAACTTCGGCGGAGCATCAACTTCCCGCAAAACACCGTCGATCCGGTACCGGACACGGTAATGCTTTTCCATCGGTTCCATGTGAATATCGCTCGCTCCGAAACGGTAGGCATCAATTATCAGACCGGATACCAGCTTGATGATCGGAGCATCGTCATCCGTCATTTCATCAGCTTCGATGGAATCGACTTTTTCCATCATACCGGCTTCTTCGCCCAACTGCCCCAGCAAGCCTTCCATGGCACTGGCAGTTGTCCGGTAATTGGCATCAAGTATCTGGTCGATCTGATCCTGCGTTGCGACCACGGCTTCCACATCACAGCCCAACCGGTAACGCAAAGCGTCGATCACATCCATTGCGGCGGGATCGGACATTGCCACGGTCAGCAAATCATCATGCTTTGCCACCGGCACTACATTGTAAGATACAGCCAAATCCCCCGGCAGAGCATCCACCACTTCCGGCGGAACAACATAATTGTGCAGATCCACAACTTCCAGCCCGTACTCCATTGCCAGAAGCTGAACGATTTCAGCTTCAGTAATGACTTTTTTGCTGATGAGAGCATCTACAAGGCTTATCTTGCTGGGAAATTCATCTACAAATTGTTGAGCAGATTCCAGCTGTTCAGGCGATACCATCCCCGCTTGCTTGATAAGCTCAAGCACATAATTATTATCTCTGGCCAAAACAACACTCCTTGCTGTAATAGAGATTTTATCAAAAATACTTTCCAGAACGGCAACTGAACACTATAACTGTGCGGCATCAAACGCCGTTATTACTTTTGATTTTTTCTCAATAAATTTTTATAAAAGAGGTAATTTCAAAAGTCATTCAAAACAAAGACAAAGAGCAGAGCCTCCAGTCCGGTGAACGGCAGTTTTGCGTTGGCTACTTGTAAAGTAACCACTGCAAACGCCCCTTTTGCCGGGCGAAGGTTGTGCCTTTGGCGGCTTTTGAGGACTTTTGAAACTGCCTCAAAAAATTATGAATCACAGAAAGATACTATTGAATTGGATTTTTTGCAAATCTTAAAACAGCAAAAGGCACGTTTTTTTCAAGAAAAACGCACCTTTTATCACCCGATATAAGCAATAACGCTTTATCGGCATGATTTATACAGTTTTAAATAACTTATCGGCACAATCGTAATAATACTTCCAATCGGCGGCGGTTATGGAGTATTTACCGACTTTGCAATGGTATTTTACCATATTGCCGACGGATTGCTCCAACGCCGGAAATTCAGTTGGAAGCGTATTCTCCATTCCATATAAACGCCACACTTCTGCCGCCTCTTTTGCCGCCAGAAATTCGCCATAGGGATCGGCTCCAAAATCTTCACTGCTGCTGGCAACATAAAGTGTTCGCGGTGCGACCAATGCCATAAGCTGATGCTGATCCATCGGCATAGCGTCCTCCCGGCAGGCATACGCAATAAACTTATCGGCGAACCAGAACCGGTGCAAATATGCCAGATGCCCCGGTCTTTCGCCATATACCCGGCAGGCGGGCGATATTGTGCGTGGCGGCTTTTTATGAGAGAGCATGGGAGAATATGAGAAAATATGGGAGGGTATGGGAATGCCTTGCCGCCTATGCAAGCAATATTATGCGTGGGCGGCGGCTGCCGCCTGATACTGTGGGCGGGCTGTACACAGAGTATTGCTTGCCGGCTTGTCACGCCGGAGTGCAACGGAAGCAGTGCGTCAACCGGCTGTGGCGGGCTTGGCCCACCATCCCATACTTTCCCATACACTCCCATACTTTCCCATACACTCCCATACCATCTCATATCTATCGAGCGGAACACTGGTGTTCGCCCTGCGACACCATACTGCATGCCATCCCCCCAGCTGTGCGAAGGTTATGCCTGCACCTATAATAAATACCGGGGAGTATAGGTTTTCCGGTGGGGAATTGTAAAGTCATCAAAACAAAGGCAAGGTGCAGAACCACAGTACAGTGGGGCGGTAGTTTCGGACGGCCACCTGTAAGGTAACCGCCTGAAATGTTCACCTCCACAGGGCAAAGGTTATGCCTGCACCTATAATAAATAACGGGGAGTATAGGTTTTCCGGTGGGGAGTTGTAAAGTCATCAAAACAAAGGCAAGGTGCAGAACCACAGTACAGTGGGGCGGTAGTTTCGGATGGCTACCTGTAAGGTAACCGCCTGAAATGCTCCCCTCGCGGGGCAAAGGTTATGCCTGCACCTATAATAAATAACGGGGAGTATAGGTTTTCCGGTGGGGAGTTGTAAAGTCATCAAAACAAAGGCAAGGTGCAGAACCACAGTACAGTGGGGCGGTAGTTTCGGGCGGCTACCTGTAAGGTAACCGCCTGAAATGTTCACCTCCACAGGGCAAAGGTTATGCCTGCACCTATAATAAATACCGGGGAGTATAGGTTTTCCGGTGGGGAGTTGTAAAGTCATCAAAACAAAGGCAAGGTGCAGAACCACAGTACAGTGGGGCGGTAGTTTCGGGCGGCTACCTGTAAGGTAACCGTCCGAAATGCTCCCCCCGCTGTGCGAAGGTTATGTCCTTGCCGACTTTTGAGGGCTTTGCAATTTTCCACCCCCTAAATCAACCTTCGGCGAAGCCTCCGGTGAAGGCGGTGTTGATTATGGTGTGGGTGCCGCGGCTGGTGGTTGAAGGCATCAGCGGCGTGAACATCATAGCTTTTACTTCCGGAGCAAGCTCTTTATAAAGTTCGGAAGCCTTTTCACTCAAAAGCGGCCGGTTGAGCTGACGCAATGCCAGAGCGGATGCTATCCACGAGTTTGTCCAGCCGGTTTCCACACACCACGGCCCCCAGCCGGAGTCGGCGGCACTGCCGAAAAATTCCCACAAGTTATAGTCAAAACCGCGCAGCCACGCTCCATCGAGATAACGCTGCTCCTGCGAAAGAGCCTGAATACGGCAGAAGAATTCTGCCATACGGTCGGCGGCGGCTTTGTAACTGGCTTTGCCGATCGCCATGTATGCTTCGTGCAATCCCATGAGGGCGTAGTTTACCGAATAGAGCAAATCGCAAGCCGGATCACCGTTGAACTGCACCAACGCACATTCGCCTTTGCCGTGGTCGGCATTGCATGTCGGCGACGGGTAATGACCGAGTTCGCGTTTGCCCATAACTTCGGCGACGGTACCGTATTCATTGAGTTTATCCACAAAGAAATCGGCAACCTTTTCCAGCCATTCGCGGTGCTCAGGGGTATCATCGACTTCCACGAGCATGGCGTAGGGCAGCAGTATGCGGCACCAGTCGCCGGTGGCTCCGTTCTGCCAGTAGAAATCGGGGAAAACTTTATTGGCTTCGCTCATGGCGGCGATGGCACTTTCCAGAAAATCATGATCGCCGGTAAGTTTGTAGAGCTGACAATTCAACGCCCAATGCCACGCCTGATAGTGCGGATGACATTTTTCGTAATTATTTTCCCGGTAATACTTCCAGGTTTTGTTGTTTTGAAAATGTTCCGGCTGGATCAGACTCGGAGTCCGCAATCCGTTAGGCCCGGTGGTACGCAAAAGCGAATAGCCCAGCTGAAGAAGTTTTTTGGCATGTTTCGGGTTATCCAACAGATCTTCGGAAAGGATCGCCCCCAGTGCGGCACGGGAGTTATCATCGCCATATACTGAACGGTTGCTGTCGTCAAAGAAAAGCGAACCGAAGGTCTGACTGGCAGTACAGCAATCTCTTACTTTAGGCGTATCGAGCATGGTCTTGACCAGACCTTCTGCCATTTCACGCCCGGCTCTTTCGCCGTTGATGATGTAATCCAACGCCCCCACGGCGGCACATTCACCCAGACAATCCCCGCGTAAAGCGGGCATCACCCACTGTCTGCCGGTTACATCAATGACCGAGGTAAAACCTTCAAACACCCCCATATTGCCGTGATGATTGTAAATCATTTCCCGGTAAAACCATTCGGCATTGCGTTTGAAGGCCCGTTTTTCAACATCATCCGGCAAGCACTCTTCTGCCTGATAAGCCGGACGCACCGAAAGAGTGTAATCCACCGGCACACTGGCTTCTGAACCGCTCAAAAATGCCAGCAGTTTGCCGATAACGGTTTTCCAGTCGCAAGCCGGAGCAAAACGGCTCTGAATAAAGCTGGCAAGCGGCGTAACGCTTATAAGGATATTACCGCAGTCGGGGGCTTCAAAGAGCAGCGGCAGTTTTTGAGCGTCATCCAACCCGAAACACGCATCGCGGTAACCGGCTACGCGTGCCGCCACCAGATGAGCTTTGACCGGAGTTTTGACCTCCCGCAAAACAAAATTGTGCTGGGTCAGGATGCGGCAGACCGGCAGACCGAACCACTCATCGGCAACCACCGAGCGGGCCTTGAAACTGTCGGCGTAGATCTCGTCACCAAATTCCAATCCCGGATATTCCACCGGACATTCCAGCATAACTCTGGCTTTGCCGCCGCGGGCAAGAGCCAAAAGTTCCTGCAATTTCTCTGCTGCAGGATTTTCCACAAATTCCACATTTTCCGGCAGAAAACCTTTAATATCGGCCTGGGCACGGGGTTTGAATAATTCTATCCAGTAACCTTGCATAATATCTGTTCCAATACTGTTTAAAGAGTTATTTCCATTTCGGTATTGCAGTCGAAGTCCAGAACGCGTTCTTCGACTTCGCTTCCGGCATAGACCAGACAAGTTACTGTGCCTGAACCGTATGCCATAAGTCTGCCGTCAGCATTTTTGCGGATGTAAAGCGATGTATCAGATACGATCGCCTTATCGCCGTAAATACGGACAAACCGCATATCGCGTTCAGGAATGTCGATTTCAAACGCCCAGTCAGGCGTGTGGATCGTGGCGGTCTTGACATTGTTTTTGCTTGTCCAGTCGGTATTGAGCAGCATCAGCAGTGCGTCAGAACCGTCGTCAGCCCCCTGCCAGTGCGTCCAGAATATCTCTTTGGAAGCATCTTCCACAAAGTAATCGCCGAGGACATCTTGAGCAAGTGCCGCCGTAACGACCGCACTGAACTGCTGGAATTTTTCATGACCGGGGTACGCCCAGATGGTCAATGTATAGACCCAGCCTTTACCGAGCTTGTAACGCACCAGCAGCGGCTTGGCGGTGGAAGCATCAATGATGACCACTTCGGCTCCGGCAAGTTCAATATCTGCCGTAAAGCCCATGTCATCTTCATTTACATCATCATTGGGAGCGGCAGAGAGTTCCACCACCGGCAGCGTTTCACGCCATGCACAGTTCCACTGACCGGAGAACTTTTCGCCCCTGCCCTTGACTCTGATACCGGCTATTTCGCTCAAATCGCCGTTGTTCCACAATGCCAGATCATTGAAATCGCGCAGGAAATCACGCTTGACATGGGTGCTGAACTGCGGGATACCGGTCAGAAGGATGCCGCCGTTTTTCACATAGTTTGCGAGTTTTTCCATATCTTCGGCAATGGCGGTGTTCCAGCCCAGATTGAGCAGCAGTTTGTACTGGTTGAAGTATTCACTTTTTGCTTCCACCGGCACTTCGTCAAAGTCGCCGTAGGGGTTACCGGAAAAGAAGAAACGGCGTTTGTCGTACTTCTGGCGTAACGGCTGGGTGTTCACGCCCGGCATCAATACATCCAATACCTGACGGCATTTTTCCGGCTGTTTGTGGCCCCATTCGGGTGCATCGTTGCCGAAGTACCCCCACACGGAGTAATCGGGGGTCTGTTCCACATCGCAGATAAACCCGTTGAACGGAGCGGCGTATCTGCCTTCAAGGAAAGCAATATTACGCACACATTTACCGCTGCGGGGATGGGTCTTTACAAACTTGAAGAAATCGCGGGTCATATCGCGTTTGCCCTTGGTCAGCAGGTCATCCCAGCACTGGCGTTCTTCTTTGAACAGCACAAAAAGACTGTCTTCTTCGTAGATCATATTTGCCCCCATGATCCACGGCTGGAAGATGCTCAAATAATACTGTCCCAGATGGCTTTCGTAAAACGGCTGCATCGGGTGGTGTATGGCAATGTGTACGCCCCATTCGCCGGAGCCGAGGGCTTCTGCCGCCGGACGGGCCTGACTGCACAAATGCATGGTGTGCGGCACCATGGTTTCAGTACGCATAAAGTCAGCTCCAGCCAGATAGCAGTAGCGGTGCCCTCCGGAAGCATCGCCGAAGGCACATTTGCCGCCGGCATTGTGAGATCGGTCGATTTCGATTTTCAGATATTCCTGAAACTTTTCGCTGGCTTCTTTCATGTCATTTGAAGCATAAGGCTCTTTGGGGTCGCGGGCATAGACAGCCCCCGGGTATTCGTGGCGGCCGACCGAGTGGATGTGATCGCCGGCACCTTTGATAAGTTTGCCGTCATCAAAGTCAGTTGCCGCCTCCACATAAATACCATGCTTGCGGCAGAAATCCGCCCATTTATAGAGCAGATCAGTATCGGCGGGACGGTACTTGCGGTTGCCTTTGCCGTAAAGGAAACTGCGGAAGACTACCAGATTCCCCAGTTGAGTACGCCAGGTGTAGTCAAGCAGCCAATCCATAAAACCGTTGTTATCGTGCGGCACAACGGTCATATCGTAACCGACTGTTACCGGGAATTCTTCGCCGGGCAGATCGTAAACTTCGGGCAGGATACCGGCTTTGCCGTTGGCTTTTACGATAACATCTCTGCCGGGGGCATCCAAAGTAAACTCAAACTCATTCCAGCCGGGTACGGCTTCGACGGTCTGACTGCCGGTGGGGTATTCGAGTGTAACGGTATCATTTTTTACCGCAAAAAATCTGCCGATGATTTTTTCGCCGACCAACGCCCACGCCGGCAGACTCAACTGCAAATGATCGTATCCGCAACGGCGGAAAATCAACCGGTTGAAAAGCAAATAAGCCTCCGGATGAGTATTTTCAAAGGTTACAACATGTTCGCCCGGAGATGCCGGAATACGGTACCATACATCTTCGAGTATCTGCATAAAGCCGTCATGTTCACGGAAAAAGTGGCTCTTGGCACCGACTTTTTCGCCATCCAGATAGATATTGATGGTAAAATCATCATGATACTGCGGTTCATTTTCCGGCGTATAACCGCTCGGCGGAGCCACCATTGCCTGCATGTGGATAAGCGTTTCATTAAAATCATGCACATCGGCTTCGACTTTCAGCGGCATGGAAAATTTTCCGCCCGGAGCAACCCATGCCGAAGTCATACGTGCCCAGGCGTGCAGTTCAAGGTTGTTGGCTTGAGCGATTTCGGCGGCTTCATAAGTGATTTCATTATCTCTTGCGGCAGGACGGAACCAGATATATCCGGTACGGGTAACAATTACATTGCAGTTCAAATACTTATAGCCGACCGGAAAAACGATGCGGCCATCTTCGATAATCTGCTGTGCCGAAAACTCCCATGTGCCGCTTTTGGTGACCAGTTTGAACACGCTGTTTTCATCAACTTCAGCCACGACCCGGATCCCGGAAATACCACGGCGGGTGCGGCTGACAAACGATGTACCTTCCAGCTCGGTTTCGTGGGCACAGTGCCCCGGCCCGTACCAGATCACCGGATAATCGAGTTTGAACATCTTTTCGATTTTACCGTTCTGACATTCCAAATGGCCGTCCCATTCAAAAAACGGGTGATAATGACGCCGGGAATACAAATACTGGTAGCCCCAATCTATTCTGAAATCAAGCTGCATAAAAATCCTCCTGCTGATATTTTTTCAGTACAAAAAACATTATTTCCTATACAAATACACCCTTAATGGCAAAAAGCAATATTTCAGTTGGAAAATATACAAATAATCCACTGCTTATAAAATAAACCACCGCAAAATTTGCAAAAAAGCCATTCCTGCATTACTTTAAATAGTAAACTATTTATCAAGTTAATTTTTTGAAGGGTACATCATTTTGGATAATGCAAACATAAAAAGTGAACATCTGTGGCGTAATCTGCTGCGTCTGGCGGACCGCTTGAGCAGCTCCGGCGTTACCGTGTGCGATCTGCCCAACCGCCTTCCGCTGCCGCAACTGCGGGTGGTGGGAGTCATCTACGACCATCATCCGCACGGTATAATGCTCAAAGAGATCGCCGATGAGCTGAACCTTACACCGGGTGCGATCTCGCAGACCGTAGATGTGCTGGTAAAGGAAAATATTGTGGAACGCACAGTAAGTCCCTCCGACCGCCGTGCCATACTCCTGAAACCCACCGCCATCGGATTACAGCTCAAAGAACAGCATACACAACATGTGGATAATGTAATGCAGACCATTTGCAAAGATGTCAGCAAAGAAGATATTACCGCGTTCACCCGGGTATTGGATCATCTGCTGGAACAAATGAATCTTTTGCAAAATTCAAACGATAAATAAATCTATAATACTGTATTAGGAGAAACAAAAATGAAAAAAACTCTGCTTATTGCAGCTTGCACTGCCACGCTTGCTGCCGCTGTAAATGCCGCCCCGCCGGCAATGCCCAAACCCATTGTAATTGCCGGTAAAGTTACCGCTCAAGACAATGTGGAACACCGCCGTTATGCCGGATTGGTATCCGCCCCCGCCGTGGTTCAGCTGGTACCGCGGGTATCGGGCGAACTCCTGAAAGTCGGTTTTAAAAACGGCGATTTCGTCCGCAAAGGTCAGATGCTTTACACCTTTGACCGTATCCGCTACGAAGCGGCAGTTAAAAGTGCCGAAGCCAAGATCGCCGAGTGTAAAGCCCATTTGGAATACGCCCAGAACAGCTACAACCGTGCCAACAGTCTTTACGGCAAAAATGCCGCCAGTAAAGACTCGCTGGAAAACACTTTGAGCAGCCTGGAAGCCTACAAATCCAGTTTGCTCGCTGCCGAAGCGGCCCTTATCACCGCCAAAGACGATTTGGATAATACCGTGATCACCGCCCCCATGGACGGAGTCATCGGCGTAACTAATTATACCGAAGGCAACTACATAACCCCCTCTGCCGGCGTACTTGCCACCATCAATCAGGTCAGCCCCATACGGGTGCAGTTTGCCATGAGCAACCGCGACTTTCTGCAAATGTTCGGCACGCTTGATGCTCTGAAAAAAGAAGCCCGGATAGCCCTGAAACTGGCTGACGACAGCACTTTTGAAGAAATCGGCAAAGTGGCGTTTGTGGATAATGCCGCCAACCGCCGCACCGATACCATTCAGATTTATGCTGAATTCCCCAACAAATTGCAGAAACTCATTCCAGGCTCCACCGTTTCGGTTCTTATGGATCGCGAAATTGCCAGAAACTGTCCGGCGATCACCCCTTCGGCTGTGATGTACGACAATAATGCTTCTTATGTTTATGTGCTTGACAAAGATAACAAAGTCAGCCGCCGCAATGTAACAGTCGGCAACACCCGCGGCAAATATGTGATCGTGGAAAAAGGTCTGAACATCGGCGAAACGATCATTGTTGACGGCACCCACAAAGTCCGCCCCGGTGCGACAGTGGAAATTGCCAAATAATGTTTTGAGGAGCCAAGCAAGATGTTTTCCAAGATATTTATTGAACGACCGCGTTTTGCCATGGTCATAAGCATTATATTTGTGCTTATGGGTATCATGGCGGTAACCCAACTGCCGATTGCAGAATATCCTGAAATCGCTCCGCCGCAGATTTCGGTAACGACCAACTATGCCGGTGCCAGTGCCGGAGTGGTGGCAGATACCGTGGCTATTCCAATTGAAGATGAACTCAACGGGGTGGATGATCTTTTGTACTTTTCCAGCACTTGCGATAATCTGGGTAATTACAGCTGCTCGGTAACTTTCAAAAGCGGTACCGATCAGGATATGGCAATGGTCAATGTGCAGAACGCACTCAAGCGTGCCGAACCCAAACTGCCCGATGATGTGAAACGCGTGGGGGTGAATGTAGATAAGCGTACCAGCGACATGCTGGCGGTGTTTGTATTTACCACCGACAAAAGTAAAATGTCGGTCATTGAACTCAACAACTATGTGAACACCACCATTAAAGACCCCATTTCGCGTATTGACGGGGTGGCGGCGGCTGAAGTCATGTCCGCCCAGGTGTTCAGTATGCGTATATGGCTCGATCCGATCCGCATGGCGGGTTTGAGCGTTTCCACCGATGAAATCGTTGCGGCAGTGCAGTCGCAGAACATTCAGGCCGCCGCCGGTACCATCGGTTCGGAAAACTCCAGCGATTACATTGAATACAAACTCAATGTGCAGGGCCGTTTGAAAACCGCCGAAGAGTTCAGCAATATCATTGTCCGCAACGATGGCAACGGAAATCTTATCCGCCTGAAGGATATTGCCAAAGTTGAACTCGGTGCCAAAGATTATGCCGGTAAAGGCTGGTACAACAACGGCGAAGCAGTGGGGATGATGATCTACCGTTCCAGCGACGCCAACGCACTCCGCACTGTGGAAGATGTTAAAGCCGAACTCGAACGCCTTTCCAAGCGTTTTCCGCAGGGTGTGAGCTACACTACAGCGTATGACCCGACCGAATTTATTGTAATCTCGCTGAAAGAAATCGTTACCACGCTGGTAGTTGCGCTCTTGCTGGTGGTGGTCATTACCTGGGTATTTTTGCAGGATTGGCGGGCGACATTGATCCCGTCGCTGGCGATCCCGGTATCATTGATGGCGACCTTCCCCGTGATGCTGGCATTGGGTTACAGTATCAATGTACTTACCATGTTCGGTTTGATCCTGGTGGTAGGCAGTTTGTGCGACGACGCTATCGTGGTAGTGGAAAACTGTCAGGCACTTATGGTGCGTGAAAAACTCTCCGCCAAAGATGCCGCCTTAAAGAGTATGCAGCAGATCACCGGAGCGATCATCGCCACCACGCTGGTTACGGTAGCGTGTTACGCTCCGCTGGCGTTCTACGGCGGTATGGTAGGTACTATCTACATGCAGTTTGCGGTAACGATGTGTATATCGCTTTGCTTCTCAACCATTGTGGCTATGACCTTGAGTCCGGCACTTTGTGCTTTGCTCCTGCGTCCTCCGGCAGAAAAACCGGCTAAATTTTATGCTCCGATCAACTTTATACTCGATGGCTCCCGCAGTATATATCTCTTCGGAGTAAAACTGCTGGTTTGCCGTGCATTGCTGACTTTTATCATCTTCGGCATTGTGCTGGGCGGTATCTGGCTGGTCAACAAACAGCTTTTGAGCAGCTTCCTGCCCACCGAAGATAAAGGGGCGATCCTTGTGAATATCGAACTGCCGCCGGGGGCAACACTTGCCCGTACCGAACAGGCATTGTTTGAATTCCGCGACAAGGTGCTTAAAGTCGATGGTGTACGCAGTGTGCTGATCGCTTCCGGGTTCAGTATTCTTTCCGGCAGAACCGAAAACGGCGGTATTGCCATTGTTGACCTTGATCATTGGGACAAACGCAAAACTCCCGATAAGCAGCTTGCCCAGATGAATATGAAAATTCAGGGTGTGGCCCGCACAGTGGCTTCGGCAAATATCCTCTGCTTTACACCGCCGGCGATCATGGGTCTGGGTGCCACCGGCGGGGCTACCTTCATGCTCTCCGGCGAAGGCGAGATCCAGCCGAAAAACCTTTTCAACAACGCTATGGATGTAGCCGGCAAGATCTCCGCCAACCCCAAAACGCTTTATGCCATTACCACTTACGATGCCAACACACCGCAGTTGTATTTGCATATTGACCGCGAAAAAGCCGAAACGCTCGGCTTGACTGCCAAAACGATTTATTCGACCTTGCAAAGTCAGCTGGCAAGTTTCTATGTCAACGACTTCAACATCCTCGGCAACAGTTTTTATGTCAAGATCCAGAGCAGTAAAGACAACCGCTCAACTATTGACGACATAAAGAATGTTCAGTTGCGAAACACTTACGGCGAAATGGTTCCGTTAAGTTCCATCGGGGAATTCAGCTTTATGGTAGGTCCGCGCCGCATCCAGCGTTTCAACAAGCTCACTTCGGCGGAAATGAACGTACAGGGCAAACCCGGAACCTCCACCGGCGACCTTATCAAGATCATCGAAGAAATCAAGATGCCCGATAACTACCATGTGGAATGGACGGGCATGAGTTTTCAGGAAAAAGAAAACGAAGGTCAGCTGGGCAAACTCATGATGCTGGCGATCATCTTTGCCTATCTCTTCCTGGTTGCCCAGTATGAATCGTGGAGTATTCCCGTGCCGGTAATGATGTCGGTAGCATTCGCCAGTCTGGGGGCATTGCTCGGATTGTGGATCACCGGCGAAACCATGAGTATCTACGCCCAGCTGGGGATGGTCATGCTCATCGGGTTGACCGCCAAGAACGCAATTCTGATGGTGGAATTTTCCAAACAGGAACGCGAAAGCGGCGTACCGATCATTGAAGCAGCAATGCGGGGCGGCAACTTGCGTTACCGGGCAGTGCTGATGACCGCCTGGAGCTTCCTTTTCGGGGTGTTCCCGCTGGTGATCGCCAGTGGTGCGGGGGCAGCCAGCCGTCAGGCGATCGGGATAACCACATTTTCAGGTATGTTGCTGGCAACAGTGGTGGGGATCATCTTCACCCCGGCATTGTACGCGGCATGTCAGAGAATGCGTGAATATGTGAAATATAAGGTATTCAAGCTCGAAAAACCTGATTACATGAAAAACGAAAAGTAAATCAGACAGACAAAAAAACTCCGGTGGAAAAAGCCGGAGTTTTTTTATGGGAAAATATGGGAGGTATGGGAGTAACAAAAGAAACGCAAGTTTATTTTGGTACCCCGGACAGGAATCGAACCTGTGACCAACTGCTTAGAAGGCAGCTGCTCTATCCTCTGAGCTACCGGGGCAACTCTATAAAATAGCATGGCTATTGTATTTTTCAATATTTGATTGCAAAAAAATCACAATATTTCCTGTTGCCTCGTAAAAGAGTCGATCAATGGCGATAGCAGCTGTAATAATAAATTTTATTTTTTGCCCCCCTCCGCCGCATTCGCTGGCGATAGTGTGTGCTTACCGGCTATACTCCCAATACTTCTCAAACTTTCTCAAAGCCTCTCAAAAATTCCCACTTCTATCGCACAACCATATCACATGTATCCCCCCGCATTTGCGGGCTGTATTTGCCGGTTGATGATGTTTTTTTCGGTGTATTGTTGATTTATGTCCTGACCTTGCCATGTTTTTTTGAGAGAAAAACTTGTTTAAAAGGTTGCAGACAATGAAGTTTTCATGTACATTGTACCATCAAAGGTTTTTTATATATTATCCCACAAATGTTTTATCATAAAATGTCAAGGAGAGAAAAAATGCGACACGACGAAAGAATTATTTCCTGTGGGAGTCCCCACAGGAAGCCCATGGGCTTCGGCTTTACTTTGATCGAACTTCTGGTGGTCATTGCTATCATCGCGATTCTGGCGGCAATGCTTCTGCCCGCACTTTCGGCGGCCCGCGAACGCGGTCGGCAGGCTTCCTGCATCAGCAACCTGAAACAACTGGGAGTGGCTTACGGCATGTATCAAAATGATAACGAGGGCTTCTTTTGTTTTAATACAGCCTCTTCGTTTGATAATAAACCAGCCAATCCGCTCTGGGGTAATGCGGAATATAACGGCGGCTGTCTGGGCATTTATCTGCCGGTGGATGGCAATAAATCCGATACCGGTCAGATATGTATCGGCGGATACAGTCACAAAACCGGCAAACAGACACACACCAGTAAATTTATGTGTCCTTCGGCTGAACCGTATGCCGGCGGTACATACGGCTACCGTTATGTCCAAAATTACTACATTACCCAGGGTTCCGGGAAAAAAGTGAACGGATTTCCCGCCCCGGTCAATATATCGCAGTGCAACTTTCCTCATGCATTGATGGTTATTTCTGAAATTTCTACCGATGCAACCTATTCGATCCACTGGGAAACAACCGAAGAAGATTTGGGATTCCGCCATCAGGGCAGCAATGCCCTGCATGCTGACTGGCATGTGGAGTTCTGGAACAAAGAGGCATTTCCCCGGAAAGTTAAACATGGTTCCGGAGCATATTACGGAGCATTTTTCCGTCATGACAATACCTCCGGACTTCCAGCCGTCCGTTATTGATCATGCGTAAAGCCTCCGGAAAAGCTGAATACAGAAGAATTGCTGCGGATTTGGAAATGGCGATCCGCCTGGGTGAATATACTGATAAGCTGGACAATATCCAGATACTTGCCCAACGGTTCAATGTTGCCAAACAGACTATGACCAACGCTTTACAGCTTTTGCGGTCGCATAATATCATTGAACATCACGGCAGAGCCGGTATGCAGATACTGCGGCAAAACCTCAAATCCGGTGTAATAGCTATTATCGGCAGATGGAATGATGAGCATTTTCAGGAAAATTACAACCATATGCAGCCGTTGATCGCTGAATTTGAACAAAGCGGTTATCATTTTGTTGTAATGCGGGTGCTTTCGTCTTCGATGGAGTTTCTCAATCAGTTGGAACTCTCCAACTTTGCCGGACTTATCTTTACCGGGAACGCCCTTACGGAAACGCTGGCGGAAAAACTTTCAGAGCGGCAGATACCATTTGTATCGACCTCAAGACTGCCGTTTTACAGCGATATGGATTATATAAATTTTGATACCGAAAAAGCTGTCATGCAACTGGCAAGCGACCTGAAAAACGCCGGATACCGCAAGATCGCACTGCTTTTCATCAGTCAGACCGAAGGATACAATCAGCTTTTGAACAAAATGTGGAAAAAAATCAAACGCAAGCTGGACCTGGAAATATTGAGCTGCGACCGCATCTGCCATCAGGACGATCTGGATTGGTGCGGCAATGCAGTAAAATATCTCCGCCACATTGCCGCCATGCCGGAAAAACCCGAAGTAATGATCCATTACGGAGGCTACAATCAGCAACGCATTGATATGTATAAAGAAGCCGTGCCCGGTTATCCGATAAGTATGCGTATCATGCATGTGGGAAGTCAGAAATCCGGGCAGTTCCCCCCCGGCAATATCGTTTTTGCCAATGCCAGCACGACTGATTTAATGCGGGGAGCGTTTACTTTACTGTTGGAGAGGATGCGGTCGCCGGAAGCTCCGAAGGTTCACCGCTTGATCCCGTATAAAATAGAGTATTTGCAAAGTATATAAACAACACCAAATAAACCAGAGAAAGGAAAAGCATCATGAAACATTTGCTTACCGCTTCGGTATTGGCGGCATCAGCTTTTATGCTGAATGCGGCTGATTACACAACCGACAACGGGCAGTTTGCCGTAGGTATCGACCTGAAAGGTGCCGCTGTAACAGAATTGAGCAACAATTCAAAAAAACCGCTGCTGCATCCGGGGCTTGCCAGCTACACGGAACGCGTTTTTTCAGTGGATAACGGCGTGATGACGCTCGAAAAATTTGCCGATCACAATTACAGCGTGGAAAGCTCCAACTATAAGCACCGCAAATCTGCGGATATAACCTTTACTGCCAAAGGGGTATCAGCTTTTGACTGGCTGCGGATCAGCAAAAAATATACTTTTGAATGGAATAAAAACTATTTCACCATTAAATACACGCTGAAAAATACCGACAGCAAACCGCACAAAGCCGGTATCTGGCTGCAGACTTTTCTGAATACGGGCGAAGGTGCCACGCTTTTTCAGAGCAAAGATGGCAAAATCGTCGAAATCACCCATCCGGGTTCTGCCAAAAGTGATGAATGGTGCATGACTCCCAGTGCGGCGGTATATGGTATTGCCGGCAAGGATTCGCCTTACGGCGTGATCGTTTCGGTATCACCCGCCAATGCTTTTGCCGGTACTTACAGCTGGTGCGGCAGTATGCAGAATAAACCGGTGAACACTACCGAACTGCTGACCCGGGAATTTGAGCTGGCTCCCGGAGCTGAAGCAACTTTTACTGTTACCAGCCGGACATACAGCAATGTACGCTATTACATAAAAGGTTTGCTCAAACAGCCGGAATACAAGCTCACCACTCCGACGCCGGTGGATTTGAGCAAAGTTTCGCACAATCAGCCGCGTAATCCCAACATTGCTCTGCCGCAGAGATATGTGGATGTAACTGTGAACCGGCAGTATTTTGACTCCATCCGGGCAATAACCATACCCGCCGATGAAAAAATCAACTGTGCCGCCGCGTATATTGTACGCAACAAATCCATCGACCTCGACCGTCCGCTGGCAAGCAAACTTGTCAATCTGCCCGACGGCAGCAAGCGTCTGCTCTTTGCCGTACCCGGCGTTGCCCCCAAAGGCTATTTTTACAGCAAAGAAATCAATGGCAAGTTCTACGACAGGATTTCTGCCCAAAATTTCTATCTGCTGGGCGAAAAAGCTCTGACCGTGCGTATTGCACTCGACGCCCCGGCGGAACCTCCGGTACTCAATACCGATAAACCCGAACTTTTCTGGAACGGCGGTTTTGAAAAGCCCGCTAAAAGCAATAAATTTGCCGATGGCAACTTCTATTACGAAATCACCAAAGACCGCAAACTTACTTTCTGGGAAAAATCCGGCAAAGATGGCTCCTACTGTGTTCGCATCAAAAAAGAAGGTAAAGTCGGTACTGCGGCTTACAGCAGCTATTTCCTGCCCGAAACCGACCGCAAATATACCGTTTCAGCCGATGTAAAATGCGAAAATCCCGATAAAAAATACGCTATTGCCTATGTTGATTGCTTTGACGAAAACGGCAAACCCATCGCCAAAAGCAAGCTGATTTTCTACTCAACTTACGCTTCGCACGACTGGAAACGCATCAGCAAAACTTTCAGCGTTCCGAAAAATGCGGCGGCTCTGCGGCTGGTGTTCCAGCTTTCTGAAGCCGGTAAAGAAAACGTTTTGTGGATAGATAATATTTCGGTAACTGCCGATGATTTTTCGTTCAAAGCCAAACCGGTTTTGGAAACCGCCCGCGAAAATGCCATTTACAGCGGCTATGCTCCGCTGGCAATACTCGAAAAAATCTCGCACGATTATGTTACTCCGCACGAAAAGTGGTTCAAACCGGCGGCATTCAAACTGCCCGCTCTGCTCTACTGCTGTTCGATCATCAAAACCAACGAAGATGCCAGCCGCCGCGAAATCGTGGAGTTGAGTCAGCGGCTTGATCTCAACTATGAGTTTATTCCGCTTTTGCCGACGATTGATAATATCGGCGGTAAAGGTATTTACGGCGTACACAGTATCGGTCATGGCAAACAGATGACCGACTACACGCTTGAACGTCTGCGTGCCATAAAACAAGCTCCGAAAATTGCGATCATTCAGGGCGTGAACTTCAAACTGTTTGACGCCCCGAAAACGCTGACTGCGGAAATTGCCAAACTTCAGAGCAAAGGCACCAGAGTCATCTTTCTGGACTGTCTTAATGTACCTGATGAACTGTTGGGCAAACGTGTTGCCATGCCCGCAGAATGGACTCAAATACCTTCTATGCAGAAAGGTTCTTTGAACAACCACATGCGTAAATATGAAAAAGCTGATTTTTTCATGTTCGGCGACCCTCATTACACCCAGCTTGATAACATGCCCAGCACTCCGAAAGAACTGCGGGGGATGCGTTCTCCGGCTTATGTGAGCCGGGATTTCCCTTATTGGGAATACCGTTATCTGCCGCTTGCCAAAGCGGTGCGTGCCGCCGGCGGAATCAAAACGCCTGCGATCACCGGCAATTCGGCTGACAGCAAAAATCTGACTCTCAAGATAAATTCCCCCGCCGCCATGGCGGCAAAAATCGCCGTTGAATACAAAAGTTTCAACCGCGAACTGGACGGCACAAGTTTGCAGAATATAAACCTCAAAGCCGGTAATCAGAATGCAGTCATCGCCCTGCCCGCACTGCCCGGCGGTTTGCACATTGCCCATATAAAACTGCTTGATGCACAGGATAAAGTCCTCGATGCCGCCGCAGTGCGGTTTGATACGCCGGTAACTGCCGCAGCTGAAATCAAATTCGCCAACGCTGACAATGCTTTCAAATTCGACAGCGAAGTCAAATTCAATGTTGCAGTAAATAATGTAAAAGCCGGCGACAAACTGCTTGTCAGTATCGAAGACACCAATTTCCGCACAGTTTACACCGCCGAAAAAGATGCAAAAAATGCTGATTTTTCGCTCAAAATGCAAGCTCCTTACAGCCTGCTCTACCGTGTATTCGCCAAAGTCGTGCGTAACGGCAATGTGATTGCCCGCAGTATGAACGAATTTGCCATGAACGGCAGACCGCTTGACCACACTGAATTCCATGCCGGACTGTGGGGCGGCAGACTGATTCTGGGCGATATGCTCCGGCAGATCGGCTTTGACCTGCTTTCCGTTGACGGCAGACGCGATAATATCCAAGAAGGTACTCTCCGCAATATCACCAATCTGAACTGCTACCCGCTCATCCTCAACCTTTGCTGGGTTGCCAACGATACCAAACTCAATCATGCCTACCGTGCTGATATTGCCAGCGATCCGGTGCGTAATCCCTGTTACAGCGATCCGGCAGTGACCGCCGCCGCCGAAGCGGGGTTTGCCAAACTTATCAAAAACAATAAGTTCAACTACTACTCCGGCATATATCACATGCTCGGCGACGAAATGTTCCTCGGTTCCACCGTCTGTTACAGCGAACACTGTCTGAAAGGATTCCGCGAATATCTGAAAAAAGATTACAAAACTATTGCCAACCTCAACAAAACATGGGGCAGCAATTTTGCAAGTTTCGACGATGTCGTACCCGTTCAGCGTAAAGCGGTGGAAGGCTCCGGCAACCTCGCTCCGTGGCTTGACCACAAGATGTTTATGATCAATGTATGGAGCCACAATTATATTGGTAAACGCGTGGAAATCATTCAGCAGGGCGTTCCCGGTGCCAAAATCGGCATGTCCGGTACACAGGTTCCCGGCTATGGTTATGACTGGGCACAGCTGATGAAACACCTTTCATGCACAGCGTATTACAACGGCGTGCAGACCACACTGGTAAATCAGTGGCAGCCGGAGGGTTCGCTCTCCGGTCAGTGGGGCGGCGGCTATGTTTCGCCGGAAAAACTCTACGATATATACCAGCGTTCCTACCAGTGGAGCAACCTTATCAAAGGTGCCAACATGACCTGGAACTGGCACGGTTCGGCGTACAACGGCGACGGCTCGCCCACCATCAACCTCAAGAGCTATTGCGAAGAATTCAACCTCATCAAAAAAGGTATCGGCAAACTGCTGCTGACTGCCGATAAAGACGATGCCAAAGTGGCAGTGCTTTACAGCCAGCCGTCGGTATTTACCGCCATGGCTGGCGGCATTGGTATAGCAGAGTGGCAGAACACCCAGACCGGCTGGGAAGAATTGCTGCTCGACCTCAAGCTCACCACCCGTTACATAACTTACGAAAACCTTGCCGACAGCAAGTTTGATTTGAGCCGGTTCAAAGTCATCATTCTGCCGCTGACCTTTGCCCTTTCCGAAGCAGAACGGCAGAACCTCGTGAAGTTTGCCGAAAACGGCGGTACGGTCATCGCCGATGCCTTCCC
This sequence comes from Lentisphaerota bacterium, assembly GCA_015061885.1. Taxonomy (GTDB): domain Bacteria; phylum Verrucomicrobiota; class Lentisphaeria; order Victivallales; family Victivallaceae; genus SIG78. The sequence continues at coordinate 12,771 of SUVS01000004.1, read as the reverse complement.
CGGCAGATACGATCATCACGGCAAACGCATCAATGGTACGGTTCTGGATAAGCTCTTCCCCGGTAATTCCGGCAAACTGGCTCCGCAGATGCAAGATCTCAAAGAAGAGATCCTCAAAGGCCGTTTCAAGGTTGCTGAACCACAGCTCGGCACCATCAGGATCACCAAATGCGGCAAAGGCCGCGGCGTGCTGTTCAATGTTATGCTCAACAGCTATCAATCACTGGCTATCGGCGGCGTGGGCGGCGAAACTGCCACTGCGGCAAGCGGCAGTCAGGCATATTGTATTGCCATGCGTAAACTGGTTTCCAAAATCACCGGCGAAAGCGGGGCACAAAGCCATGCCGTAGTTACCGACAAAAACAAAATGCAGATGCCCAGCCAGAGTATTCTCAAAAAATCGGGCGACAACTACTACTTTGCCATTGTCCGCCACAGCGATTTCATGAAAGTCGGCAAAATCGACAACAATGCTCCCGGCACACCGGTACTTGATGTAAAACTGCCGGTTTCCGGCGTGATCTACGATGTGCGGCAGGGCAAAAAGATCGCCGACGGCAATGCATTCAAAATTAAAGCCGCCGTCGGTTACGGTCAGCTCTTTGCCATATTGCCCGCCGAAGTAACCGCGGTCAAAGCCAGTGTGCCCGCCACCGTAAAAGCCGGCAGCATGGTCAATATCACCTGCAATGCTTCCGGGGCAAAAAGCCGCACCGTGTACCGTCTGGAAGTAATCAAACCCAACGGCAAAACAGCCGCTGAATACAGCCTGAACAGCTGTTTTGCCACGCCTGACGGCAAGTTTGAGTTCCAGATTCCGTTCAACGCCGAAACCGGCAAATGGCAAGCGGTCATAACCCACTGTGCCAGCGGTGTGAAAACAACAAAAACATTCAATGTGGTAAAATAAACAACCACAAAAAACAGGGCGGCAAGCGGAATGCAAGCTGCTCTTTTTTTATTGCTTCAGCGTAAAAAAACCGCCGGAAAGCTCCGGCGGTTTTGAGTTTTCCCCCAATACCTGAAGATGTTCAGCAATTGGTCTTATACATCGGCCCGTAGGTCTGGCAGGCACGGTAGTCCTGACCTTCCTTATCCATACCGAAGGCGTTCCAGCACGCCGGACGGTAGATGTCTTCTTCCGGCACATTGTACACACACACGGGTATCCGCCGTATTGGCTCATAATGAATCTTCTTCTGATATGTCAGTAGAATCCTCTTCATAATAATAGGAATAGTCGATGCCCTTCATGAACATTTCACGCTCATTGATCTTATCGGTGAGAGCCGGCTCAAGCAGGGATTTCAGACAGGAACTGTTAACGACGCTTTCACGCATAGCTTCGAGGTAAGCATTTTTGTTGACAGCACTCCAATCAATACACTTGGATAAAGAGTGCTTCAACATCAAATCCAGCCAGATACGGGTACTGCGACCGTTACCTTCCATAAAAGGATGAGCCACATTCATTTCCACATATTTATTTATGATTTCCTCAAAGGTGGCTTGAGGCATATTCTCAATATCTGGCAAAATAGTGTTGAAATAAAGGGCATTGGCAAAAGTAAAACCGCCTTTGCTGATATTTTTGGAGCGGATCTGCCCTGCAAACTCATAAAGACCACCGAAAATATAAGCATGTATCTGCTGCAGACTCTTGACCGTACCGGGCTGAAGAGTGGTAAGCAAACCGCTTTCAAAGAGTGCGTAAGCCTTTTTCTTGCTTTGCCCATCGACAGTATTTTCGCTGTAAAGAAACCAGTCAAGAAACCTGGCAGCTTTGTGGTTGGGAAAATTCTTTGCCAGCTCCACAATACCATTGCTGTCAAAGCAGTCGGTCAAACGCATTTTGCCATCAGGAGCAGTCATTTTCAACCCCTTACAATTTGTAAGGATTTGACTGTTTGTCTTTTTGAGGCGGTTTTTCAAAACATACCAATAATTGCGGGGATCGGCACTTTCGCCGAGTACAGCGACAATATCCACAGCTGCAAAGAACCATTTGGAATGTTCTTCATCCCAAACAGCCCGCACTTCCCGGTCATTGAAAAATCTTATGGATAGTTTTGTCATAGCTTATTTCTGAATCATCAGCGACATTTGTATTGAGTTGTGCTTGTTATTCATAGTCACGCTATCTGCCAGACTATGAATAATTGACACATATTCGTGGTAATATAATACATGGGGGCGTGTTTTTCAAGTTGAAACTTTGTTTTACACTGCTTTTATGACTATATTTTCAACCGGTTTTTCCGCCCAAATAAAAAACATCTGAACTCCACTTTTTACAGCAGAGTTCAGATGTATTACTCCGGTATTATCAGAAATTGGTCTTATACATCGGCCCGTAGGTCTGGCAGGCACGGTAGTCCTGACCTTCCTTATCCATACCGAAGGCGTTCCAGCACGCCGGACGGTAGATGTCTTCTTCCGGTACATTGTGCATGCACACGGGTATCCGCAGCATTGAACACATCGTGATCAAATCAGCACCGACATGCCCGTAAGAGATCGCACCGTGGTTGGCACCCCAGTTCATCATCACTTCGTAGGCACTCTTGAACGGCGAACCATCTTTGCCGTCGCAACGCGGAGCAAACCAGGTGCAGGGCCAGGTGGGATTGGTGCGGTCCATGAGTTTGTCGTTGACATCTTTGGGCAGATTGACTGTCCAGCCTTCAGCGATCTGCAACACCGGTCCAAGACCTTTGATGATGTTCAAGCGGATCATGGTACAGGGCATTTCGGCAAAGGTATCGAAGTGACTGGAGAAACCGCCGCCACGCATGTTGTCAAAGGTAGATTCGCACCAGACAGTGGCATCGGTCATCTTTTTGATGTCTTCATCGGTAACTTCCCACCACTTCTTCATTATGGCGTTGCCGTTTTCATCGGTGCAGACACCGGAGGCATCCAGACACGCCGCACCGGAGTTGATAAGGTGGATAATACCGTTGGATTCAGCCGCTTTGCCGCTGAATTTGTAACCGGTAACGCGTTCAGTAGCTTCGCCCGACCAGTAGGTACGCACATCGGCAAAAATCTGTGCCCGGTGAGTCAAAAGACGCATCATAAGCATACCCATACCGTTGAGTACATCGTTTTCGGTAGCAAGGGTAAAGGGTTCGCGGGCACCTTCGTAGTCAAAAGTACTGCTCAACAATGCTTCGGGGTAATCACAGCTGGGCCAATGGTCAGTCCACTGACGCTGGCCCTGGAAACCGCCGGCAATGGCGTTATGACCGGCTTTTTCTTCCACAAACTTATCGGGCAGATTGGGATTACCTGCCATCAAATCCTTGATGATGCAGTACATCTTGACGGTAAATTCCCACTGCTTATCCTTTTCTTCGCGGGTGAATTTGATCTTGTAATCTTCGCCCATAAAAGAAACTTTGTCGGGGTTCGGGTCCCAACCTTCTTTGCAGTGTTCTTTAGTCCATGCCAGAGCTTTCTGGAATTCTTCTTCGCAGTAAATGCCTTCTTCCATACGGCGGATGACTTCGACTTCGTCAACAGACTCCACCCGCATACCGAAGTAATTTTCCATCATATCCTGATCGACGATCGAACCGGCAATACCCATGCACTGCGACCCGATCTGCAAATAGGATTTGCCCCGCATGGTGGCAACCGCGATCGCCGCTCTGCCGAAACGCAGGATCTTTTCTTTGACATCTTCCGGAACCTGATCGACCTGATCAAGATCCTGCACTTCATGACCGTAAATACCGAATGCGGGCAAGCCCTTCTGGGCATGACCGGCCAGCACCGCCGCCAGATAAACCGCACCGGGGCGTTCAGTACCGTTAAAGCCCCACACGCCTTTGATGGTCATGGGGTCCATATCCATAGTTTCAGAGCCATAGCACCAGCAGGAAGTTACCGAAAGGGTGATCGCCACACCTTCTTTGCGGAACTTATCAGCACACGCAGCCGCTTCCGGCACCCGGCCGATACAACTGTCAGCCATCACGACCTTTACCGGTTCGCCGTTGGAATAAAATAAATTATCTTCCAGAATTTTTTTGGCGGCATTTGCCATTGCCCACACAGTAGGTTCCAAAGATTCACGCAGCATCATGGGGCCGCGGCGGCCGTCAATACAGGGGCGGATACCGATCACCGGATAATCACCGACATATCTGTTTTTTTTCATAGTTCTGTCCTCGTATAACTATGGTTGATTTTATTGTACTATAATAACAACAGTACCTTTCAGAGTATAAAGTAACACTGTTTATAAATTTTTCAAATCAATAAAAACAGACTTTCAAATTTTTTTCAGAGTATTTGCATTAAGATGCGACAGTCCCAAAGTATGCCGTTTCGTATAAGCAAATACCCGGCGGCATATTTTCAACTGTTGAACCTGTCAATTTTTGTTATATGGCGGCAGACCATGAGGGAATACCAAATCAAACGGGATCAGACGGTGTATCGGCTTTTTGATTTGAGCCATCACCAGTTCCATCATTGCCGAAACAGCTGCCGGATACAGTTTTTCAGCTCAAACATCCAATTTGAGAAGAAGCCCATATATGCTTGAGTGTTGATAAATAAATGATGATTTTTTATAGGATTGAACGGAAAAAACAGAAAAAAGGCTGTTGCCAATCTCAAGAGTTTTGATGTGCAACAGCCCCATTTTTACATATTTTGCTGATTTTTCAGATCAGCGGCGTGTTTTACGCTGTTTAGCGGTCGCTTTATCCGCTTCAGTAAATTTTTCCCAATCTTCCCGGTATTTGCTGATGGAATTCTTGAGTTCTTCGGTATCTTTATAATGCTTTTCCAAAGACTTGGACAGTTCATCGACCTTGCGGGCAAGGGTTTGATCGTTTACTTTGGTGTTGATATGATCGAAAAGCTGCTTCATTTTTCCGTCAGCAGCAGAAATATTTTGCAATGAAGTCTGAACCGCCTCCAGTCGCTGTTCGAGTTTCTCAATGCGTCCTTTATAAGCGATTTCTTTACCGTTCAACCCTTTATGTTCTGCAATCAGGTCATTCACCTTGGCATTGGCTACCAGTGCGATTACAAAAGCTACTGCCAACAGCACAATACCAAGAGCCAACACGATCAACTGCCAGTTGACAGATGTTTTTCTGTATTTGACCGCTTTTTCTGCCAAAACATCTTCTTCCAGACTTTTTTCCCAGAAACGGGCTTCTGCTTCCACAGCTTCTTTTTCCATATTTTCCACAGCTATGGCAGCGGTGGTGGCCGCCGGATTATTTTCCACAGCATTTTCCGGAACAGTGGAGGCAGCTTCATTTTTTTCATCCGCAGTTTTATTTTTGCGTCTGATCTTGCGTTCCTTGACCGGCTTGGCATTCAAGCCGCGGAAAAGCATCTGGCACTCGGTACAGCGGAAATAACGGTCAAGAGCTCCAGCCTCAACCTCATAGTGCTGACCGCACTGCGGACAAGCTATTTTCATGAAAAACTCCTGATTTAATCGTTTTCAACAACACAACTAAAAAATTATATTGAGATAAAGATACCAGAAAAAAATGTACTTGTCAAGTCTATTTTGTAAAAAAATCAGTAAAAAACTGCGGTGAATTTGCAAGAAAGCCCCGTTGAGTGTATTTTATATGGCAATTTCAAGAAATAAGCTCAAATATAAGGAAGATATTTTTTATGAGTGCCAATGAAATCCGTACCCGTTTTGCCCCCAGTCCCACCGGCTTTATGCATGTGGGGAATCTGCGTACCGCTCTTTATGCCTATTTGATCGCCAAAAGTCAGGGCGGTAAATTCATCCTGCGTATTGAAGATACCGACCAGAACCGCTATGTTGAAGGAGCTGTCGATGTTATTTACCGCACCCTTGCCGCTACCGGACTGCTTCACGACGAAGGTCCCGATGTCGGCGGCGACTACGGTCCATATATCCAGAGCGAACGCAAAAATATGTATAAACCGTATGCTGAACAGCTTGTTGAATCCGGTGCGGCGTATTATTGCTTCTGTGACAAAACCGAACATGACAGCAATGGCGAAGATATTTCAGAAAATCCGGAGCAGGAATGTAATTGCCGCAATCTGGACCCCGCAGTCGCCAAAGCCAGAGTTGCTGCCGGCGAGCCTTTTGCCATCCGCCAGAAGATCGACCGAACCGGAACATCGACCTACACCGATGCGGTTTTCGGCGAAATCACTATCGAAAACAATGTCCTGGATGACCAGATCTTGCTCAAACGCGACGGTATGCCCACTTACAACTTTGCCAATGTTATTGACGATCACACCATGAACATAACTCATGTTGTACGCGGCAGTGAATATCTGCCCAGTACCCCCAAATACAACCTTCTGTATGCGGCATTCGGCTGGCAGCCGCCGGAATATGTGCATCTGCCGATGATCATGGGCCGCAACGAAGACGGAACCATCGCCAAGCTCTCCAAACGCCACGGCTCGGTGAGTTTTGAAAGTTTGGCGGCTGAAGGTTATCTGCCCGCAGCTATTGTCAATTACATAGCATTGCTTGGCTGGTCGCCCAAAAACGACCGTGAAATCTTCAGCTTTGAAGAACTCGTAAGCATGTTCAAAGTCAGCGGACTTAACAAATCAGCCGCCGTCTTTGACTACGATAAACTCAAGTGGATGAATGCCGAATATATCAAAGCCATGCCGCCGGAAGAGTTTGCCGCGTACTCCAAAGAATTTGCTCAAATCGCCGGAACCATTGCCGAACCGCACTGGGAGATGCTTGCCGGATTGCTTCAACCGCGAACCGAAAAACTTTCGGAAATACGCGAAAAAATCGCTTTCCTGCTGGAACTTCCAAACTATGATACAAGTTTGTTCAACAACAAAAAGAGCAAATGCAATCCGGAAATCGCATTGAGTATATTGCAGGATCTGAGAAGCATGTACGAAGCTCTGGAAAACTGGAACAGCGAAGCAATCACTGAATTAGTGACCGGCTACGCTCAAAATAAAGAGATGAAACTCGGTCTGCCGATGTGGGCATTGCGTATTGCTGTTTCCGGCACCGCTGTAACCCCCGGCGGTCCCGGCGAAATCATGACCGTACTGGGTAAAGCTGAATCGCTCAACCGCATGGATAAAGCCTTGCAGATGTTGGCATAAACGGTAAAATATACCGACAATAAAAAACATGGTGTTGTAATGCTGAAAAACGATGCAACACCATGTTTTTTTATATTGAAATCAACTCGGAACAAATCTTATTCAGCAGTACTGAACAGCGTTTTGATTTGCTTGGGTTTGCCGGATTCATCATTGTAAAATTCAGCAACAACCGAATCGTTCTTTACTTTTATTACAGCAAAACCGGATGTAACATGGTAAAGCTCGTACATTTTTATCTGCTGTTTTTTCATATAATCAAGAATACTTACAACTTTTTTATCCTTCATTTTCCGGGCAGAGATCAACTTGCAAAAATCCTCAAAGTTTGCCGCTCTTATCGCCATTTTTTCGTTGCGTTTCCAATCACAGCCGATACTGCTGACCACGATTTGAGCAAGACTGCCTTCCGGAGTCTTGATTGAAACGCAGGATGGTATATGGGTATGGGCACTTAATATAACAGCATTGCGTTTTGCCAGAATCGGAATAAGTTTATCATACTGCGGTATCAGCCATACGGGGTATCCCGGCGAGCAAGGCAGTAACGGCAGATGAGAAATCAAAAAGGTGTAGCGACTTTCCGGATAACGCTTCAAAGTTTTGTCAATAAAGTTGAAAAGTGTATCTTTTCCGACAAATGAATCAATAAAAATAAAAAGATCTTTGCCTTGTACGACCGCATAATTTCCAGTTATTTTTTCCCGCCCCAACTCTTTGGCGATCAAAGGCAGAAAACTTTTGACCGCCGGAGTATTGCACGCACCTTTAACACCAACAGTACGGACATCGTGATTACCCTTTACCGCAAGCAATTTATGTTGGGGAAAATACTTTTTGACCGCCGCAAAAGCATCGGCAAACATCTTTTCCTGAAGAGCTTCGCCATCGCAATCGCCTTGAGTAAAATCGCCGATCTGCACTACAAACGGCATATCAGGTGTAAGTTGTTTGGCGGCAGCGGCAAGAACCTGGTCGGATTTACCGTTTTTCCACATATCAAGATTACGCTTACGCTCTTTGCGGCGATGGGCTTGCTGGGGAACAGTGGAGTGATATGCTTCGCCATCAAAATGAATATCCCCTAAAGCCATAAAGCTGTATTCCGAAGCAGTAAGAAAAACCGCACAAGCGGTAAAAAATGCGGTCAATAAAAGTTTTTTCATCATGCAAAAAGTCCTTTGTTTTTGAATATGATTTCACGTTGAAAGGTATAATATACAACATAAGCAATAATATGTCAAGCAAATAAACGAGCAATTCACGCCTTACCGGCGGTAAATCCGGCAGAAAAAGTTGCTGTTGCCTGACGGAATTTTACAGAAATAACAGAATTTAACCCAACAAAACAACATAAGAGCTTTTTATTACACAATAACAGACCTTCCCCCGCTAACAGCAGCCGGCACACAGCAAATATGAAGTATTAAAGAGTCTGTAAAATAAATATTTAACGATTTTTAATTTGCATTTATAATTAATACCATATATATTAAGGGTGCAGTCAGAAAGGCTGTGGCTAATTAAAACTGTTCGCATTTTACGACAAATACGTCCAAAACCGACCAAGTAAAAAACGTTTTGTCTACTACACCCACAGGTAAACTGTGTCCAGTGAGATTGTGTCTATTTTGCATGATCTTGCCGGATACTCCTATTTGCATTGGGTGTAGTGGGCTCTTGGTCGGGCCTTGGACGTAGTGCAATTCTGGGGTGTTCGGCTTTTTTGTTGCCTGATTTACCTCTTTATTACACGCTATTCACTGAAGACCCGTACTGTCCTGTGAGTTTCTTTGTTGTTTACTATGAGCAGAAAAAAAACAAAGGAAAGGATAGGATAGAAAAATGAACTCTATCGAAGCAAAACAATGGGTTAATGCAAATGCAAGACTTTTCCCAACAGCAAAAGCGGGGTTGGTTGTTACCTCGCTGGAACGTATGAGTGATACGAGCTACCGAGCAGCAACCACACAGAAATTTAAATCTCCAGCGGTTGCTTTTATTCTGGCATTTTTCCTGCCAGGTTTTGATCAATTTTATCTTGGCAAAATAGGAGCCGGAATTCTCCAGATTTTATTGCTTGACTGGATAACATTGGGGATATATCCGATAGTACGCTGGTTTAAGGTCTGCAATGATGCAAGAGAAGTTAATGTGTCAAAAATAACTGCTGTAATTTAGTGTTTTACAGTATAGGTGTCCCCTCGAATACATCTGTATTTGAGGGGACATTCTGGATTTTGATAAAAAATATGGAAAGTAATTATGGTTATGGAAAACGATGAAAATATAACTTTGACTCGATGTCCATTTTGTGCAGAAAAAATTAATGCATTGGCTAAAAAATGTCGTTACTGCGGTGAAATAATCGATCCGGCATTACGCCTTGTTACCGATTTGAAACCCGATAATAATTCAGGTGTAAAGGTAAATATTGTTGCTAAGAGTGAGCCGCAACCAACGGTAAACAACATTGCATTAACAACAGTACAATCCAAAGAACGAACAGTATATGTTTTATTGGGACTTTTTCTTGGATGGTTGGGGATACATAATTTTTATGCAGGTTATTCAGGCAAAGGGGTTACGCAAATACTGATAACGTTACTACTTGGTTGGCTCATTTTTCCTTTGTTTATTATTACAATTTGGAATATTGTTGAGGTATGTACTGTAAAGAAAGATGCCAATGGGGTGCCCTTCAGTTAAGTTTTTTATGGTGATTGTTAAAAAATACATTTTTATATAGAATGAGGTTGGTTTTATGAAGAAAAATTTGTGGATATTAGCAACAGTCTGCTTATTAGCATTGACTGGATGCACTTCGTTTGAGGATATAAAACAGCAGGCTGATGCTGGAAATGCTGATATGCAGTACAAAGCAGCCGTAATGCTTATGAATGGTGATGGTACTGAAGTTGATCACAATGCCGCAGAAAAATACATGACTGCTGCATTTAAAGCTAAAAATCAGTCTGCCGCATGTCATGTTATTAAAGATATTCAGCACAATAGTCGAGGAGATCAGGCAAAGTTATTGATGGAGGCTTACGATATTCTCTTCGAAAAAAAAGTATATAGTGCACCTGAAAAACTCGAAATAATGGCAGATTTTCCGGAATACATTATCAAATATATACTTTATCTTGACGCAAATGGATATAACGCATCTGCATTTGCAGTAAAACAATATGCATTGAAAAATGTGGGTAAATGTCCGCTGCGCAGTCGCTATATCAGAAGATACGCTCAAAAAATAAAATCATACAAAACTGCATTTGAAAAAGCGGAAGAAAAACGTATCGCCGAAGAAAAACGCAGATTTCAGGAAAAAAAACGCAAGGCTGAAGAAAAACGTATCGCTGAAGAAAAACGCAGATTTCAGGAAGAAAAACGCAAGGCTGAAGAAAAGCGTATCGCTGAAGAAAAACGCAAAGCTGAAGAAAAGCGTATCGCTGAAGAAAAAGCAAAATACCCATTAAAAACTACTGGATATACACCAATGAGGCTGTATAAAAATATTTATTCTGGAGTATCAAGAAAATATTTTTATAAAGCAAAACTAAATCAAGAGAATGACAATAAAATTACCCCATTGTGGGAAGATTCTTTTTTTACTGTTCGCTATAAAGATTTTTCCGTGACAGAGTTGCCTAAAGGACATATAGACAGGAAGTATGTAGCGTTATCACCCTCCAAGCAACTGAAAAAAGTAAATATTAAATATCGCAGCGATATAGAACATGATTTTGATGGACGCATTGCTAAGGGTTATGTTAACTATAACGAATATGCTTTTTTAATTGGAGTTGAATTTAAATTTTATGAAACACAAAATGTTACAATTCAATCATTCATTGACAAATTCAAAAAGGACTATCCTGACTTGAAACAGCAAGGAACACTTCACCCCCAAAAAAGTTCAAATGATAAATCAGAAAAGATAGAAAAGCAAATAGCAGATATATATCAAAAACTGAATACTTTGAAAAATAAACTTTTACCTCCTAATATCTACAAGCTTTCCCAAAAGGAAGTTGAGGCTGTAAAATTGGAGATTTTCAATCTGCATCGAGAATTAGTATATAAAACTCAAACTTTATCCTTGCAAGCTTCTACAGCCAAAAAACCGGAACTTAAACTTTATAATGATAATATTTTAATCGTGTTTATAAAATCTGGTGATTATATTACCGTGACAATAAAAGATGCAAAACTCGTGAAATATCGAAAACAACTGGATAGTGAGTTCAGAAATGCGATAAAAGAATACAATAAGCAAGGTGAACAAAAGAAAAAACAAAAAGAAATGCAACAATTGGATTTCTAACGACATAACAGGAGAAGCCGTGAAATGCAAATTATTGCCGTAAGCGGTCATGCCAACGAAGGAAAAACGACTACTGTAAAAAAGTTGGGCGATATTCTCTCTTCCGAAGCACAACAGCGTAAACATACTGTTGTGCGTCAGCAATACAAAGACAATAATATTGAGATTGTAAAATTGACTGATTTAGAATTGACCGTTGCATTGGGCAAAGATGGCGACACACTCGAACAAGTTCAAAATAATTGTACTGCTGCTGTTGAGATTGGGGCCGATATTTTTATCCAAACCACCAGAACCAAAGGCAGCGGAGTTGACTATCTGTTTAATTTTGCCCAAGATACGCATGACATTATCCAGATTGGTACTGTACGCAAATATTTCAGTTTGAAATCTCAATTTTTCGCAAATGAAACGGCAATAGAACGCATAAATGAAATTCAAACTAAAAATGTCTGGAATTTATTACTGTATATATTGCAGCAAAAGTATGATTTCTGAATATTGAGTAAAAGCTGACTCCCTTTAGCATGGGCTGTTACAATATTGAAATTGCAACAGCCCATGTCTTCTTCAAGAAATATTTACAACAATATACGACTTGCTCTTACCAATATTCAGCCGTAAATAACACAACAAAATGCAAAACACATTCCGCTGACAAACAAGATACCACCAAGCATCTGCTCTTTTCTAAAGAGCGGCGGAATACTCCTGCCGCCGTCCGACCCAACGCCGTCCGCCGTGCTATACAACATTGCCCACCACATTCTGCCCCGTTAATTACCGTTACTTACCGTTAAACAGTCCCCCCGGCGAACCGACTGCTACTCTCCCATCCTCCTTCGCCAAGGCTACGGAGGACACGCCGAGCGAGCATCGCAGCAAGGCATAAAATGCACCGCGAGAACCGCAAAATAAAAAAAACCTCCGACTGCGGTAACAATCAAGGGTTCTAAATAAAATTTCTCCCGAGCGTGCTACTCTCCCATCCGGCTTCGTTACACTACGCCGCGACAAGCAAACCGTCCCGCAAAGCGGGCGGTTAGCCCGAGGTGGAGCGACAGCGGAACCCGGGCACTCACTCTAAAAGGAGAGTAACACGACATTGAAACTGCCGGATTTTTTATGGCGGGCAGGCAAAGCCTGATCGCAGGCATGTTTCAAACAGCAAAAAAGCGAAACGCCAAAAGCACGCTAACCTACCCCCTCTCCCACAAACCGCCGAAGGCGGTTAGCCCGTGGCTGGCGCGAAGCGACAGACCGGGCACTCACTCTAAAGGGAGAGTAACACGACATTGAAACTGCCGAATTTTTTATGGCGGGCAGGCAAA
>SUVS01000094.1 GCA_015061885.1 Lentisphaerota bacterium | reverse complement strand
CGCTCTAATTAAAAATCGCCAGGTAACTCGCACTGGATATTGCTGCCGACCGAGCAAGGGGTTCCAAGGGGACAATGCAATGCCCCCTTGGGATGTGCAAGGTCTATCACATCGAATAAGTTGATAAGTTAAGCCGCACAAAAACAACATTGTGGAAGTTATTGCTCAAACATCCTGTTTGAGAAAAAACAATATATGCTTGAGTGTGGATAAAGAAATGATGATTTTTTATAGAATTGAACGGAAAAAATAAAACAAAGGCTATTGCTACGCTTTGGAGTTTTGCAACAGCCCCTGCGAAAGTTTTTGGAAAATGGGGTGTGGGGAAAAGAACCTTTTTTCAAAAAGGTTTTTTCCCCACAAAACAGTTTTACAACAGCTTACCGCAGTTCTACTTTGAGATCGGCGGCGAGTCGGTCGCGGAGTTTATTGTATGCTTTGTTGACTTCGTCGTCGGTCAAAGTACGGTCGGCGGCACGGAAAGTCAGGCGGTATGCGGCACTTTCTTTGCCTTCGCCGAGGGTATTGGCATCGGCAAAGAGGTCAAAGAGTTCGATCTTTTCCAGATTCTTGAGCCGTATGGAGTTGACAAATTTGACAACATCCGCATGGGTCAGACTTGCCGGTTTGATAAACGCCACGTCGCGGGTGGTCGCCGGGAAAGTCGATACCGGGATCAGAAATTCCGGCAACGGTTTGGCATTGAGCAGACTTTCGACTTCGATTTCGGCATAGTACACCGCGTTGGAAGTACGCCATTTGGCGGTATAATTTTTGGCAAGTTCGCCCAGAGCCCCGGCAAGTTTGCCGTCGATGTAAAGGGCAAGACCTTTTTTACCGGCAAAGCGGGCATCTTCGACATTTTCAAAGTGCCAATCGGCAATGCGACGCATTTCGCAAAGGCTTTCGACCAGACCTTTGAGATCGTAGAAATCGTAGCACTGGGTCAGTTCAGCCGAGTAGCGTTCGGGGTGGCAACTGCCGGTCAGCACCATTGCCACGCTCTGGCGTTCTTCGGGGAACAACGCGGGGTTTTTGCAGAAACTTCTGCCGATTTCAAACAACCGCAGCGAGAGATTTCTGCGGGCAATATTGCGTTCCACGCTTTCGAGCATTTCGCCCAGCAAAGACGGACGCAAGACCGCCAGATCCAGGCTCATGGGGTTGCCGATCTTCATAAGATCGTCAGATGTGAAACGCGGATCGCTCAATGCACTGGACTCCTTGACCATGCTGTAATGCATACATTCAAACATGCCAAGCCGGAGGAGTTCTTCACGCAGTTCCTGAATCCGGAAATAGGTATCGTTGCGGATGGTATCGACCACGGTGGAACGCACACGCACTTCAGGAATGTTGTCCAAGCCGTTGATACGGGCAACTTCTTCAGCCAGGTCGGCTTCACGCACCAGATCCAGACGGAACAACGGAGCGGTCACGGTACATTCGCTGTCATTGACATTGTCAACTTTAAGCTCCAAACGCTCCAGAATATCCACGATCCCGGCGTTGGAGAGTTCCGCACCGACCAGCGAACGGATGCGGTCAAAACGGCACTTGACCACCGGTTCTTCCGGACGCATACCGCTGACTTTCACCAAATCAGTGGCAATGTAACCGCCCGCAGTTTCCAATATAAGCTGGGCACAGCGGTCGGCGGCACGGTCACAGCCGTCGAAGTCCACACCGCGTTCATAGCGGTAACTGGCATCGGTGGAAAGACCGATACGGCGGCTGGTGGCACGGATATTGGAAGCATCAAAAATCGCACTTTCGATCAAAAGATCGGTGGTGTTTTCGCTTACGCCCGAATCTTCGCCGCCCATTACCCCGGCGATCGCCATGGGTTTGACTGCATCGCAAATGACCAGAGCACGTTCATCAAGTTTGCGGTCAATGCCGTCAAGAGTTTTGATGACTTCGCCGGCAGTGGCACGGCGGACAACGATGCGTTTGCCTTCCAATTTGTCAAGGTCAAAAGCGTGCAGCGGCTGACCGAGTTCCATCATCACATAATTAGTAACATCGACCACATTATTTATCGGCCGCAAACCGGCGGAAATCAACCGTTCCTGCATCCAGTCCGGGCTGGGCTGAATTTTGACATTGCGGATGATTCTTGCACCGTAGCATTTGCACAGATCCGGAGCATCGACCGTAACAAGATCATCATGTTTTTCAGGATTTTCCACCGCCGGCAGAGTGATTTCCGGCATCACAAGTTTGCTTTTGAGCAGACACGCCACATCGCGGGCAATCCCTACATGCGAAAGCCAGTCAGGGCGGTTGGGGGTCAACTCAACTTCCAGCGTGGCATCG
Organism: Lentisphaerota bacterium; assembly: GCA_015061885.1. Lineage (GTDB taxonomy): Bacteria > Verrucomicrobiota > Lentisphaeria > Victivallales > Victivallaceae > SIG78. Next base: position 806 of record SUVS01000094.1, on the reverse strand, counting down.
CCGGGGAAAAGATCTTTTACCGGCGAGCCCAGAGTAAGAGTTTCATCCAGCTCCAGCAAGCCGTCATGACCGCCGGGCACGCCGATTTCGTCAGCGGCACACATCATGCCGCAGGATTCCACGCCGCGGAGTTTGGAGCGTTTGATCTTGAACGAACCTTCGGGCGTGTTGAATACCGTACCGATTTTTGCCAGCGGCACGACTTTACCCGCATCGCAGTTGGGGGCACCGCAAACGACCTGAAGTGTTTCAGTGCCGTCAAAAACCTGACAGACCGACATGTGATCGCTGTCCGGATGCGGCTTGCGTTCCATAATTCTGGCAACCACAACGCCATCCGGCACCCCGGCGGCCTGTTCAATGCCTTCGACCTCGATACCCGCCATAGTGAGCTTTTCGCAAAGTTCATCCAGACTGCAGTCAATATTCACATAGCTTTTCAGCCAATTATAACCGATTTTCATAATTCAAAAACCTCCGTAGATCAGAATTGGGCGAGGAACCGCACATCATTTTCATAAAGCCAGCGGATGTCGCCGATACGGTAACGCATCATGGCAAGGCGTTCGATACCCAGACCAAACGCAAAACCGCTCCACACTTCCGAATCATATCCCACATTTTTCAGCACATTGGGGTCAACCATACCTGCACCGGCGATTTCCAGCCAGCCGGACTGCTTGCAGACCGGGCAGCCCTTGCCGCCGCACATAATGCAGGAAAAGTCATACTCCACGCTCGGTTCGGTAAAGGGGAAAAAGTGCGGACGCAAACGGATACGCACTTCCGGGCCGAACATTTCAGTT
>SUVS01000060.1 GCA_015061885.1 Lentisphaerota bacterium | reverse complement strand
GGTTGCCAAATACAAGAGCAACCCCATGCCCACACCTTTTGAACGGCCTACCGACGATAATGATCCCGGTTTTACCTATGAGTGGATGGAATTTATGCGTGCCGAAGATATTGCCAACCGCATAACCGCCGCTTTTGACGAAGTTTTGTCCTGGGCGGGCAAAGAAAAGTTCACCGAGCCGGAGCTCAAGCACGATGTACGCACTGTGAAACTCGCCCGCCGCATGTTCCCCGATGAACTGGTGCAGGCCGAAAAGAGCCAGTACGATGAACTTATGCAGCAAGAGTACAGCACCGACACAGATCCCTATAAAGAGCTGATCGCCAACTCCAAACTTACCAGCCGTCGCAACCGGCTCAATGGTGTGGTCAAGCGGGCGGAGATCCAGCAGCAGGAACCGGGCATCACCACCGTGATCCATGCTGTAAAAATCGGCAATATCGCTTTTGCCAGCAACCGTTTCGAGCTTTATATGGACTTCATGCACCGAATCCAGGCCCGCAGTCCTTTTGAACAGACCTTTATCGTCCAGCTGGTCAGCGACCAGTACGGTACCGGCAGTTACCTTGCCACTATCCGGGGCGTTGCCAACAAAGGTTACAGTGCCACACCCTACTGCAATCAGGTTTCTCCCGAAGGCGGTCAGGAACTGGTCAACGAAACGCTGGGTATGCTTAAAAATTTGAAGTAATATATTAAGGAAATAAAAGATGAATTATCTGAAAAATTTGACCCTTCTGTCCGCCGCCGGAGCCATGCTTATTGGTGCCGGGTGTGCTTCGCCTCTGGCTTGCAAAGATGATTGCTCAAGCAAAATCGCTGCCAACGATCACCTGAAGATCGGCTGGGGAAAACGCTCGATCGCTTCGGATAAACCCGTGCCGATCACCGGACAGTTTCATCTGCGGGTGTCACAAGGCGTATATAAGCCGGTTCTTGCCAGTGCAATGGCTATGGAAAACGGCAAAGATGCAGTGATCTTTGTTTCTGTTGACATGGTATCGGTCCATACGGAAATCCTCAAGCAAGTCAAAGATATTCTGAAAAAAGAAGTTGCTGACCTTCCGGTGGAAAAAATCATTCTCAATGCCACGCATACCCACGCGGGGCCGTCGGGCAGTGCCGCTGCGGTTACTTACCCCAACAAGGTCAAGTTCACGCCCACGGAAGAAATGCGTAAATACCTTGCCCGTCAGATCGCTGATGCCATCAAAGAAGCGTGGATCAACCGTGCCGGCGGCAGTATAGCTTACGGCTACGGCTTTGCCACCACCGGCCACAGCCGCCGCACGACTTATCTTGATGACATCGGCAAGCGGGAGCAGGCACAGGCGGGTATTGCCATGAACGGCAAAGCCAAGATGTACGGTAAAACCAGAGATGATATGTTCGACGGTTACGAAGCCGGTACCGATGCTTTTATCAATATATTCTATACTTTTGATAAAAACGGCAAGCTTTCCGGGGCGGTCATCAATGTACCGTGTCCGTCGCAAACCAATGAAAGCGTCTGGATGTTGCACGGCAGTTTCTGGAACAATGTCCGCGAGAAACTTGAAGCCCGGTACGGCAATATCGGTGTAATCTGTCAGTCCGCCGCGGCAGGCGATCTTTCGCCCCGTCAGCTGCACTATCAGGAAGCGGAAAAACGCCGCTACCGCCTGAAGTATGCCGATAAGATCGCCGAATACATGAAAAATCCCATGAAATATCCGAAGATGTGGATTCCGACTCCCGAGGCCGCAAAAAAACAGTATGAATATGATGTTGTTGAACTTATGCGTGCCGAAGATATTGCCAACCGTATAGTTGCGGCATTCGACGAAGTTCTTGCCTGGGCAAAGAAAGATGTTCAGGCCAATCCGGAAATCAGACATCGGGTCAAAACGCTCAAACTTTCACGCCGCATGTTCCCGCAGGAACTGGTTGCCGAAGAAGAAGCCAAGCACAAGCAGGTGATGAAAGAAAAATTCGTTACCGAAGGCGATGAATACAAGATGCTCTACACCAATTCGCGTCTGAACAGCCGCCGCAACCGTATCGGCGGGGTGAGCACGCGTGCCGCCATCCAGAACAAAGAGCCTTATATCACCACCGATATACATGTAGTGAAAATCGGTAATATCGCTTTTGCCAGCAACCGTTTTGAGCTGTTTATGGATTACATGCACCGTATTCAGGGCCGCAGTCCTTTTGAACAGACCTTTATTGTTCAGCTGGTGACCGATGATTACGGTGTAGGCAAATACCTTGCCACCGAACGGGCTATCGCCAACAAAGGTTACAGTGCCACACCGTACTGCAATATCGTTTCTGCCGAAGGCGGTCAGGAACTTGTGAACGAAACAGTTAAAGTTTTGAAAGAACTCCGGTGACAGGCTTTATGAAGTGTGCAGTATTGAAAAAAGTTGCCATTGCACTGTCAGCCGCATTACTGACCGGATGTGCAAGCAACAATGTTGAAATCGGAAAGGTGTCTGAAAAGATGAACAGCCCTATAAAGATCGGCTGGGCAAAACGCTCGATCGCTCCCCAAAATGGAGTTGCTCCCATAACCGGACAATTCTATTTGCGTGTGGCATTGGGGCAGTATTCACCGGTATTGACCAGTGCTATGGTTATGGAAAACGGCAGCGATGCGGTGATCTTTGTGTCAGCAGATATGGTGTCAGTGCCTCCGGTGGTATTGAAAAAGGTCAAAGCCAATCTGGCAAAAGAAGCTCCGGAGATCCCCGGCAGCAAGATCATTATCAATGCCACCCACACCCATGCCGGACCTGCTGCCAATGGGCCGGAAGATGCACCTTACCCCAACACGGTGGATTTTATTCCCGCCGGTAAGATGCAGGATTTTATCGCCCGGCAGATGACCGATGCTATCAAGGAAGCGTGGGAAAAGCGTGATTTCGGCAGTATATCCTACGGTTACGGTCACGCCATGACCGGTTACAGCCGCCGCAGTGTTTATCTGGATGACATCAGCAAGCGGGAAGCCGCCCGTCCCGGTATTGCCATGAACGGCAGAGCCAAGATGTACGGCAGAACCAATGATGATATGTTTGACGGCTACGAAGCCGGTACCGATACTTTTATCAATCTGATGTACACATTTGATAAAAACGGCAAACTTACCGGGGCAGTCATCAATGTGCCTTGCCCCTCCCAGACCGTGGGGACTGCGTGGTATCTGCACGCAAGTTTCTGGCACAATGTGCGGGAAAAACTCTCTGCAAAATATGGCGATATAACCATCATCACCCAGAGTGCGGCAGCGGGCGACCTCTGCCCCCAGCAGCTGCACTATCTGCAAGCGGAAAAGCGTCGTTTTGCCCTGAAATATCCGGAAATGCTGAAAAAGTACATGGAAAACCCCATGAAGTATCCGGCAGGCTTGTTCCCCAAAAAGGAAAATTACGACGCCCAATACGCCTACGACTGCATGGAATTTCTCCGTGCTGAAGATATGGCGCAGCGCATTACCGAAGCCTTTGACGAAGTCCTTTCCTGGGCAGGCAAAGAAAAGTTCTGCAAGCCGGAACTTAAACACGAAGTCAAAACATTGAAACTCTCCCGCCGCCAGTTCCCCAAAGAACTGGTGGAGCAGGAGCGTGCCAATCATGAAAATTTTATGAAGCAGGAGTTTATTTCCCAGGGCAATAAATACTATGTGCTTCAGCAAAATAGTGCCTTGAACAGCCGCCGCCACCGTTGCGGAGGCGTGGTCAAGCGTTACGAAGAACAAGCGATCAACCCCAAAGTTGTAACAGATATACATGTAGTAAAAATCGGCAACATAGCCTTTGCCAGCAACCGCTTTGAGCTGTTTATGGACTACATGCACCGTATTCAGGCACGGAGTCCTTTTGAACAAACTTTTATCGTTCAACTGGTTACCGATGATTACGGCGTGGGTAGTTATCTTGCCACCGAACGGGCGATCGCCAACAAAGGTTACAGCGCCACACCTTACTGCAATCAGGCTTCGCCCGAAGGCGGTCAGGAACTCGTGAACGCAACAGTTGATGTACTCAAGAAACTCAAAGGAGATAAGAAATGAAATTTTCGATGATGACTTATACCCTGATGAGGCAGGGCTGTTACACTCCTGAAGACTGTGTAAGAGTTGCCGCTGAACTGGGTATGGAGGGTATTGACTGGATCACCACTTACGGACGAGACCCCAAAGAACTTAAAAAGATGAGCAGTGATGCCGGTTTGACTGTGGCGGCTCATACTTTCTTTTTACGCGAAAAAGATCTGAACGATCTCGAAAGCGTTGCGGAACGGTCTATGGACGATGCCTGCGAATTGACCGCCCCGGTAATCATGATCGTGCCGGTACCGTTTGCCGGGGTGGAAGACCCTGCCGAAAACCGCAAACGCTGGGCGGAAATTCTTGCCAATGTTGCTCCTTTTGCCGAAGAACGCAATCTGGCGATGACCGTGGAAAACTTTCCCGGAGCTGTCAGTCCGGTCGTAACTGCCGACGATTTTTATGCATTAAAAGCAATGGTTCCGTCGCTCAAACTGACCTTTGACAACGGCAATGCCGCTACCGGCGAAGATCAGATCGCAAGTCTTAAACGCTGTTTTGCAGATGTAAAACATGTGCATTTCAAAGATTGGGATATTATTGACCATGCTGAAGAAGGTTGGCGTTTGATGCGTGATGGCAGATATTACCGGGCGGCATTGATCGGCGAGGGCCGGATCGACAGCCGAGCCACACTCAAAACGCTCGAAGAACTCGGCTATGACGGGTTTATCAATATTGAATACGAAAATAATAAATATCCTGCTGACGAAGCAGTTAAAAAGGCATTGGAGTATTTGAAAAAATGAAAGATTATAAAATAGGTATTCAGCTTTACAGTATCCGCGAAGCTCTCAAACAGGACTTCAAAGGTGTCTGCCGCGAGCTGGTCAAACTCGGCTGCGACGCCGTGGAACCGGCGTTTTACTTCGGCGATATGGAACCAAACGAACTGGCGGCATTTTTCAAAGAAATCGGCTTGAAAGTTTGCGGAATCCACGGCAGAGCGGCAGATCTGGCTGATCCGGAAAGCAATATTTATGATTACGCAACGGCTCTCAATGCACCGTTTGTAACCACCAGTGTATGCGGCGACCGCACCAAAGACAGTTACATCGACCACGAAGCTGAATGTATTGAAATCTGCCGCAATGCCGGAATCGGTGCATCCCGCCGTGGACTGCGTTTTACCTATCACAATCACGATCTGGAACTGAAGCGTTATGCCGACGGCTCCTGCGGGCTGGATACAGTTATAAAAAGCACCGACCCGACCATTGTCGGTTTTGAGCTGGATGTGTACTGGGTGAAAAAAGGCGGTCAGGATCCGGTGGAATACATTAAAAAACAAGGCTCCCGCATCTGGCAGCTGCACATGAAAGATATGGCCGAAGATGGCTCCATTACCGAACTGGGCAACGGCAATGTGGATTTGGCCGGATGTATAAAGGCGGCGGAAAATATTCCGGCGGAATGGCTCATTTACGAGCAGGATTATTCCAAAATTGATCCGTTCGAAAGTGCCGTGATAAGTTTGACACATCTGCGGAAATTACTGGGTAAATAAATATACATCAAAAAAAGTGGGGGGCGTTTTTTCGTCAGAGTAGATATTGAAAGGTTCCCGAATATATAAAAAATCCAATACAGCAGTGCTACTGCAAATAAAAAGGTGGAAAAATCTGCCGGAAAGGTTGTGTATTATGAGATCGTCCAACAAATGTTCCGACCATGGTCGGGTGAAACAGGGTTTCACCCTGATAGAGCTTCTTGTTGTAATCGCTATTATAGCCATATTAGCGGCAATGCTTTTACCGGCGTTGTCGGCAGCGCGGGAGTCAGCAAAGAGCAGCAACTGTTTATCCAACCTCAAGCAGATCCAGCTGGGGTATGCCATGTACGCCGGTGATAATGATGGCTGGCTTCATGCGGCGGCACAGAAAACCAACTATCAGACGGCCTGGACACTGTATATAACCGACTATGTTTTCGGGCAGAAAATGGGCGTAAAAGGCACATTGGGCGACAAACAGTATCGTGACGGCAAGTGGAAACTTTATGTCTGTCCGAGTGAAGCTATGGGCTGGGGCGGAGATGGATACTTGTTTACTCATTATACGATCAATGTCCACATGGTCAGCCACAGCTTTATTACTGACGAAGCAACCTTGGGGAAAGGTGCGTTCGGTTCAAGCGGCAATCCGGTAAAGCCGATTCAGGAAAGTAAGCTGGTGGATCCTTCCAAAGCGATCATCTTTCTTGATTCCACGACTAAACTCAAGGGCGGTTATTCTGTGTCGTATCTGGATCATATAAATGGTGCCCAGCGGCATGGCGGCGAACAGATGACCAATTACGGTTTCTATGACGGTCATGCCGAATCGCTGAATCTCAAATATTTCAGATACCCCGGAACCAATACCCAGTGGAATCTCGGTTGGGGAAGACACGAAAAAGTTTATTAATATGTGGTAATTTCAAAAGTCCTCAAAAGTCGCCAAAGGCATAACTTGAAAAAACACTTGTAATATAAGGATAAAGTACAAATGCAAAGAAAAATCCGTATGGGTATGGTCGGGGGCGGTCCCGGCAGTTTTATCGGAGCGGCACACCGCAGAGCCGCCAATCTGGATGGCAAAATCGAACTGGTTGCCGGTTGTTTCAGCCGCGATCCGGCTAAAGGTGCAATCACCGGTGCCGAGCTTTTCATTGATCCGGAACGGGTCTATACTGACTACAAAACGATGTTTGCAAAAGAAGCACTGCGGGCAGATAAAATCGATCTCGTTTCGATCGTTACACCCAACGCCGCCCACTTTGAAGTCGCTATGGCGGCACTGGATGCCGGGTTCGATGTTATTTGCGATAAACCCATGACCACCACGCTGGAACAAGCCAAAGCTCTTGCCGACAAGGTTCACTCCACGGGCAGACTTTTTGCTCTTACTCATAACTACACGGCTTACCCGATGGTGCGTCAGGCTAAAGAGATGGTCAAAAATGGTGTGCTGGGCGACATCCGCAAAATCGTTGTAGAGTATCCGCAGGGCTGGCTTGCCGATGCTGTTACCGACGATAACAAACAGGGCAAATGGCGTACCGACCCGGCTCTGGCGGGCATAAGCTGCTGTATGGGCGATATCGGCAGTCATGCCGAAAACCTCGCTGAATTTATCACCGGCTTGCAGATCACCGAACTGTGTGCAGATTTGACCAGTTTTGTACCCGGCAGAACGCTGGATGATGACGGCGCGGTGTTGCTTAAATTCAACAACGGTGCCCGCGGCATACTCTTTGCCAGTCAGATCGCGGTCGGCGAAGAAAACGCTTTGCGTATCCGCATTTACGGTACAAAAAATGCTCTGGAATGGGCACAGGAAGACCCCGAAACATTGATTATGCGTTCCAATACCGGCGACCGCCAGGTGATGCGCCGCAACTGGGCGGGTGCCGGAGCGGCGTGGAGCAGACTGCCCGCCGGACACCCCGAAGGCTTCTTTGAAGCATTCGCCAATTTATATACCGATATAGCCAACGCCATCGCCGCCCGTGCTGACGGCGTGGAATATACCACCAGCTACCCCACCGTGGATGACGGCGTGCGGGGCGTGGCGTTTATCGAAAGTGTAGTAAAAAGCAGTAAAACCGCAAGTAAATGGATAAAGTTTGAGGTGTGATTATGGGAAGAAAAGCTACGATTTTTACCGGTCAGTGGGCGGATATGCCTTTGGAAACTGTTTGCGGGAAAATGAGTGCCTTCGGATATGACGGTTTGGAACTTGCCTGCTGGGGCGATCACTTTGATGTATTCAAAGCCGCCGCCAGCACCGCTTATTGCGATGAAAAGCGAGCTCTGTTGGAAAAATACGGCCTGGGGGTCTGGGCGATCAGCAATCACCTTGCCGGTCAGCTTATCTGCGACCCCAACTTTGACAACCGTTCCGACGGTTTTGCCCCCGCCGAATGTGCCGGCAATCCCGAAGCCAAGCGTGAATGGGCGGTCAAAAGCATGAAAGCCGCCGCACAAGCCGCCAAAAATCTGGGGGTAAAAGTGGTCAACGGTTTTACCGGCAGTCCCATCTGGCACATGCTTTACAGCTTTCCGCCGGTAGCTCCGCAGACGATCGAAGATGGATTCAAATACTTTGCAGAAATGTTCAACCCCATTATGGATGAATTCGGCAAGTGCGGAGTTAAGTTTGCTTTGGAAGTGCACCCCACCGAAATCGCTTTTGATATCGTGACCGCCAAACGGGCGTTGGATGCCATCGGCAACCGCGAAGAGTTCGGCTTCAACTTTGACCCCAGCCACTTGCATTGGCAGATGGTGGATCCGGTGCGGTTCATCGAAGAATTCCCCAACCGCATTTATCATGTGCATATCAAAGACGCGGCTCTTACGCTCGACGGCAAAAGCGGTATTCTTTCGTCGCATCTGGATTTCAATCAAAGCGGCAGAGGCTGGAACTTCCGCAGTCCCGGTCACGGTCAGGTGAACTTTGAAGAGATCATGCGGGCGTTGAACTCAATAGGTTACACCGGCCCGTTGTCGGTGGAGTGGGAAGATTGCGGCATGGAACGCGAATACGGTGCCGCCGACGCGTGCAAATTTGTCCGCAAAATCGACTTTGCACCCTCCAATGTGCAGTTTGATGCGGCGTTTTAACTGAAAAAAACGGATTTATGTTTGTAAATCCGGGTTGTTATCTTATAGCTCAAGGGGATGAATTTATGAAAAAATTGATGTTGTCTGCAATCATTTGCTGTTCGGTTTTTAGTCTTTTTGCCGTTGATCCGGTAATTGAAGTAAAAATGGATGAAGGTACCGGAACCGGCTTGAAAGAAGCCTCCGGCAAAAAAATCGCCGGTCGGATTCTTTTTCCGAATAACACCAAATGGGGTGAAGGTAAAACCGAAGGCACCAAAGCGTTGTATTTTACCACGCCGCTGAAACAGCGCCGCGGCGGCGGATCGGCTATTCTTGAACTGCTCAAGCAGTTTGATTTCAGCAAGCCGTTTACGCTGATGTTTGATTTTAAAGTCGATAAAAGTGTGCCCCGCAAAGCCACTTGCGAACTGGTCAGCAATACGACCGCGGAAAAAGGCCCCGGTTTCCGCGTTTTACTGCATTGGAATCACCTGGGGGTATTTGTCGGGCAGGAAAACAACAAGCGTGTTACCTGTTTGAGCAATCCCAACAAGGTCAAAGTTCCGCGCGAAGTCTGGCACAATCTGGCACTCTCGTTTGACAATGGCAAAGTGATAGTTTACTTTAACGGTATTGAAGTGGCCCGCAACGAAAAAATGCCGCTCATACCCAATAAAAATATACTTTTTGTCGGCAGTTATGCACGCGGAACAGCTTATCACTTCAACGGGGCGATAGCTGATCTCAAACTTTTCGATAAGGTGCTGACTCCGGAGGAAGTTATCGGCATTGTCAAAGGGATCAGTGAAGAATGAGTCTGAAAAATATACTTTTTACAGTTCTGACTTTCTTTGCTGTATCAGGTGTTGCCGCTCCCCGTATTGACGGCAAACTTGACAATAAAGAGTGGCAGGGTGCCGTGAAATTCGACCATTTCAACCTGATCGGCACCAACAACAATACCAAGCTGGCAACCGCACTTTTACTGCACGACCGCAAAGGTGTTTACATCGGGTTCAAACTTCTGCTCAAAGACGGCAGAACTCCGGTGGCAAAAGCTGTAACGCGTGACGGCAGAGTATCCGTTGACGAATCAGTGGAAATGATGATCGTACCCACCCGCAATCGCGATACTTACATACATCTTGCCGTCAACAGCCGCGGCACGATCTACGATGCTTTTGCCGATCAGGGCGGTTTTTTGAACAATCCCAAGTGGAACGGTAATTTCAAGGTAAAGACTTTTGTCGGCAAAGATTTCTGGAGTGCCGAGATTTTTGTGCCGTATTCCACAATGGATCTCTCGCAGGATGTATCAGATACCTGGGCGTTCAACTTCTGCCACAACGCTTACAAAAAGCAGTATTCTTCAATACTTCCCAAAGGTGCGTATCATGTGGCGGGGGCATTTGTGCCGGTAAAGGGATTCGATTACGATTTTTCGGATTACGGTATAAGAGTAAGTTCGCCGGTATTGCAAATCAAACGGCAGGGCAATGAATTTATCTGTACGCCTGAAATAAAACTGGTGAATACTGCTGATAAATCCCGGAAAGTGAAACTTGATCTCACTTTGACCGGCAACGGTATTGCCGCTGTGGATATGGATGCCGAATTAGCCGGTAAGAGCGGGAAAACCTTCAGACTGCCGCCGGTAACGCTGAAAAAAGCCGGCGATTACCGGGCGATCGTTTCGATAATGGACACAGCTAAACGGAAAACTTTTGTCAAAAGGTCTTTCCCGGCAACTGTAAAATTCAATCCCATAAAAATCGAATTGATAGACCCGCATTACCGCAATGCCATTTTTGCGAGTATGCAGTTGGAAAAAATCCGTTACAATGTTACTGCTTCAGAGGATAGCGTTTTTCCGCTGACCACCGGCATTATGGATGAAGATGGCAAAGTTGCAGTCAGCAAAAAAATCGACAAGCCGGGAATAGTGGAGTTTCCGGTTGCCGCACTGGATTACGGCAGATACAAAATTTTTGCCGGCAATGCCGGTGATAAGATAACTGTGCCGCTGCTCAAACTTGCCCCGCAGGAAAATGAAGTGTGGCGGGATAAACAAGGTTTCTGGCGTGCCAACGGCAAACGCTTTTTCATGATTTCCGAGTGGGCAAATGTGCATGTGCCGGGTGTGAATCTCTCCAACAGCAAATCGCAGAAACAATCGCGTCTGCTGGATATGAATACCATGAATTTCGGCAAATTTTTCCGCAAAAGTTCCATTGACGAAAAAGATGAAAAGGCGATCCGCAAGGTCGTAAAAGCCAATAAGAAAAATCCCCGGCTTTTTGCCCGCTATCTCTCGGACGAGCCGGAAGTGTCGGGAGCCAATGTAAATTCGCTGGTGCGGGTTGCCGAAATCATCCGCGACGAAGACCCCTATCACCCGCTGGTGATTTCCAACGATTCCATCGGCGGTATGCGTGATTATGTTGAAGCCTGCGAGATCAACGGTCTGCACCCGTACCCCATTCCGAAGGTTCACAGCCAACGCGACGGTTTCGGCCGGGTGGCGGCGTTTATGGATCAAGCCGCCGAAATGAACAGTATGCGTAATGACAAGCAGAGCATATTTTATTTGCAGCAGGGCTTCAATTACGGCGATTTTGCCAGCATGAACAGCCGCATACCGACTTTTGATGAGGTGCGTACCCAGTTTTTGATGACGGTCATCATGGGCGGCAGAGGCATCATGTTCTACAACCGCACCACGGAGCATTATCCGGAGCTTTATATCGGTATGCCGGAAGTCGGCAGAGAATTTGCCGCACTGCACGATGTTTTGTGCGAAGACGATCAACCGGGCGCATTGACTCAAGGTAAGCTACGCACCATGATAAAGAAACATAACGGTAAGCTCTGGATTTTTGCCGTATCAACACAAATTAAACCATTTGAGTTTGAATTCAACTTCCCGGAACTTGGTAATCAGAAATTGACAGTCTGGCGGGAAGGGCGTAAGATCACTGCCGAAAACGGCAGATTCAGTGATAAATTCAACAACTTTGATGTGCATATTTACACCACCGATCTTGCCGCCGATAATATGCGGACGGTTGCTGAAGTGGAAAAAGCTATTGCACAAGCCAACGCCAAACGCCGCAAAGTTGGCAACAAGGCGTTTCAGATGTTTGAACATGAACACCTCAAGATGAGTTGCTCCAGCAATTTCTGGCCGCACAGCCGCCCCGCGGACAACACATTGTGGCATGTTACCGATGGTATAGTGATCGGCGACCGGGCAACGACTTATGATAATCAGCGGACTTACTTCAAAGACAAGACCCCCGGTAAATTGCCGGACTGGATAGCTATGGAGTTCAAAAAGCCCGTCAAGGCAACCAGAGTCAAAGTCTGTTCGGTGAAGAAAGCACTCAAAAATTACGAAGTCCAGAGCCTGAAGGACGGTAAGTTTATTACCATTGCCAAAGTAGAGAATGTGGAAGGCGACTGGTCGGAAGTATCATTCCCTGAAACAGAATTCAAGGTTTTGAGAATACTGGTAACTGCCATCCGCGGAAAATATACGCAGATAGCGGAAATCGAAGTGTATCGAGATCAAACGGCAGGGGAGATATTTTTATGAATAAGCATTTATTCCGGTTGTTGGCAGTGACGGCACTGGCAATATGTGTAAATATCTCCTTTGCCGCAGAAAATGCTTTGGCTTGTCTGACTTCCGGCAGTTGCATTATCAGCCCCGCAGAGTACCCGAAAGAGCATTTGCAGGGTATCGAAAGCTGCAACAGGTATATTTACTGGGTCTTTTCCAAACACCTGGTTAAAACTGATTTATCTGGTCAACTAATCAGGCAGATACCTTTGCATAAAGAAGCGGGCAAACGCATCCACGGCGGTTCGCCGGTGCTTGTGGAGCGAAAACTCTATGTGCCGTATTGCGGCAGCGGGTTCAATGCTGCACTCAACGGAAAACCGTCACATAATTATGTTCAGGTTTACGATTTGGACTTGAACTATATAAAAAGTTATCCCGTGCCGGAGTTGGAATACGGGGCGGGTGCCATGAGTTTTGACGGGAAAAGTTTTTTTATTACCGGTGGCAGACCCGCTGATTTGCCCGGCAATGAGATTTTTGAATACAGCAGAGATTTCAAATTGCTGAAAAAGCATAAACTTGCTTTCAACACCTTCAAGGGGATCCAAACGCTTGCTTTTGACGGTAAATATTTTTATGCCGGGTGCTATGGCGGCGAGTATTGGACTTACCGCATCAGCAGTGATTTCAAGCGTGTGGATTATCTGGATTTATCCGGCTGTATCGGTTTGAAACCGCTGCCGGATAAGCGGATGCTGGCGGGAAAGAGCGGAGTTGACAGTACCGGCCGGGTATATACAACTCTTGCCGTCGTAAAGCCTGAACAATATTTGATGCGGATCGCGGTGGTTCAACTGGGTGCCGATGGCGGTATTTTCTGTAACGGCAAACCGGTCGCTGCAAACCGTTTGCGTAACATGATACTGAACGGAAAATACAATTTGACTGTTGTGCGTTGTGCTGAAAATACACCGCTGAAAAAAGTAGTTGATTTACAGCAATTCATACCCGGAAAATTTATATTGGAATTTTCAGATCAGGAGGTCGATTTATGAAAAAATACATCTGTTTATTGCTGATGGCTTTACTGGTACCGGCAGTGAATGCCGCACCCAAAATTGATGGCAGACTTGACGAAAAAGAGTGGGCAGAGGCAAAGCGTTTCGATCAATTTTTTCTGCATAATACCAAAATACCCGCCCCGCCGTGTACAGCAATGCTTCTGCATGATAACAAGGGTGTGTATGTCGGGTTCCACGTGCCGTTTGAAAATGGCAGACCGCCACGGGCAAAGATAACCAAACGCGATGGCAGAGTTTTTACCGATGATTCTGTTGAAGTTATGATCGCTCCCACCAAAGGAAGGGATTGCTATGCACATTTTACAGTCAACAGCATTGGTACGATCGCCGACGCTTACGCCGATCAGGGCGGATTTGTTGCCGACGGCAAGTGGAACGGTAATATTACAGCCAAAACTTTTGTCGGCAAAGATTTCTGGAGCGTGGAGATTTTTGTGCCTTACTTTTCATTGGATCTGGCAGATGGCGTTGCCGGAAGCTGGGGCTTCAACTTCTGTCATAATTTGAGTGGACCGCAACGCTACTCTTCGGTTTTGGCCAATGGCGAATATCATGTATCCGGAGCTTTTATCGAGGTCAATGGCTTCGATTACGATTTTTCCCGGTACGAGTGGCGTATTACGCCGCCGCAAATAACTGTCAGACAGCAGGGCGGCAAATTTGTCTGCTTGCCCACTGTAAAAATCGCCAATAATTCAAAGAAGGCATCCTCTGCAATATTGGATGTAACTTTAAGCGGCAATGGCATAGCCGCGGTGGAAAGTAATATCACACTGCCGGCTAACGCTTCGACCACGGTGAAATTGCCGGAAATGCTGCTGAAAAAGGCCGGACGCTACAAAGCCACGGTCACTTTGGCTGATCCGGTAAGCCGCAAAAGATATGTCCGCCGGAGTTTTCCGCTGGAAATCAAATTCAATCCGGTCAAAATTGAATTGCTCGATCCGCATTACCGCAACGCCATATTTGCCAGCATGAATTCAACCCAAGTCCGTTACGCCGTTTCAGCCGTTGACAAGAGCGTTTTTCCGGTGGAAACATTCATTGTGGATGAAAAAGGCAAAACTGTTTTCAGCAAAACCCTTACCAAAAGTGAGATCGTGGAAGTCCCGACGGAAAAGCTCGATTACGGCAAATATACCATCGTTGCCGGAAGCAAAGGCGGCAAAACTGTGGTGCCGTTAAGAAAACTCAAGCCGCAGAACAACGAAGTGTGGCGGGATAAACAAGGTTTCTGGCGAGCCAATGGCAAACGCTTTTTTATGATTTCCGAGTGGGGCAATGTGCCGGTGCCGGGTGTGAATTTATCTAATATGAAAAGTTCCGCAAACAGCCGTCATCTGGATATGGCAATGATGTTCAGAACCCACCCGCTCCATAAGGCGATACGGACAAATATTGTCAAGCCGGAGGTGGAAAAACTTTTGCGTAAGAGCATTGCTCAAAACAGCAAAGATGACAAACTCTTTGCCCGGTATCTTGCGGACGAGCCGGAAGTTTTCGGAGCAACCGTTTCGGCATTGGCTCAAGCGGCGGCGATCATCCGCGATGAAGACCCGTATCACCCGCTGGTGATTTCCAACAACACGGTCATCGGTATGCTTGATTATATTGAATCCAGCGAGATAAATGGTCTGCATTGCTACCCCAATCCCGAAAAGAACGCTGTCCGCCCCGGATTCAGCCGCATCGTTACATTCATGGATCAGGTCAGAAATATGAATGACCAGCTTCCTGAACACCGCAAACAGAGTGTGTTTTATTTACAGCAGGGATTCAATTACGGCGACTGGGGCAGACTCAACAGCCGTATCCCCACTTTTGACGAAGTGCGTACCCAGTTTTTGATGACCGCCATCATGGGGGGCAGGGGGATAATGTTCTGGAACCGCAGTACCGAACATTATCCGGAGCTTTATATCGGTATGCCGGAAGTCGGCAGAGAATTTGCCGCATTGCACGATGTTTTGTGCGAAGACGATCAGCCGGGAGCATTGACTCAAGGCCGACTCCGCACCATGATAAAAAAGCATAACGGCAAACTCTGGATATTTGCGGTTTCCACGCAGAAAACCGCGTTCACACACGAATTCAACTTCCCGGAGTTGAAAAATCAGAAGCTGACCGTCTGGCGTGAGGGCAGATATGTTACGGCAGAAAACGGCAGCTTCAGCGATAAATTCAACAACTTTGATGTGCATATTTACACAACTGACCTTGCCGCCGATAAATTGCGGAAAGTTGCTGATGTGGAAAAAGCTATCGCACAAGCCAACGCCAAACGCCGCAAAGTCGGCAATCAGGCGTTCCAGATGTTTGAACATGATTTTCTGCAGTTCCGCAGTTCCAGCAACTTCTGGCTTCAGGGACGTAATGACAACACCCTGTGGCATGTATCCGACGGCGTGGATCTGGGCAAAAGAGCATTGACTTACGACAACAACCGTACCTATTTTAAGGACAACACTCCCGGCAAAGTACCCGATTGGATCGAAATGGAGTTTCCCAAGCCGGTCAAGGCCCGGAAAGTGGTCGTAAGCGGTATAGCCAACTCATTGCGTGATTACGAAGTTCAGATCATGAAAGACGGTAAATTCGTAACCGTCGGCAGTATCAAAGATGCCAAAAACGACCGGAACGAATTCGTCTTCCCGGAAGAGGAATTCAAAGTCTTGCGGGTGTTTGTAACCGGAAACAACGGCAAATATACGCAGATAGCCGAAATCGAAGTTTATTGAATTGTGCGGCAAAGCTCGACAGCATTGGGCAACATCAGCCCGCGTATGCGGCTGTTACAGTACATTCAGTGTTATGCTGGAATTGTTCAGCACCACCGTGTTGTTGGCGATCTTGCTTGAAGTATGATAAAAGCGGTCGCCCTTCAGATTGGTATGCGGTACAAATGTCGGCCAGCATGAACTGGATATATCCAGCCGCAGACGGTCGCCCTTTTCCAAGACAAAAGCGTGTTCTATAAAGCTGAAATCAAGCGGTACGGCCGTGCCGGGCTGATAGTTGGGGTGTTGTTTGCTTATCGGCATAATATCTTCGCGCAGGCAGTAGGTTTTATCGCCTTTTACAATATTCAGCCGCAGATAAAATGCGGTGTCTTCCCGGTCGCTTTTTACATGGATCACTGCGGACATCTTGCCCCGGACTCTGACTGTTTTTTCAAATTTATCCGAAACAAACGATATTACATCACTCCGGAAATCCGGCGGCGGCTGTTCTGCCATTCCTCCCATGCTGTAGTTGCATCCGCCGGGAAATCCTGCCGGATTTTCCGGGTTATAGAGATAGCTTATTTCGCCGTTGCCGGATGCTTTCTGCAATGTGCGGTTGCCCGGAAAGAGGGTCAACTTTTGCGTGCCATCTGCCAGAAACGGTTCGGTTATCCACTTGTTTTCCCACAAACTGTAATAAGTTATATTCCCCGGAGTGATAAATTCCAACTTTTTCTCCCGGTTGCGGCAATATTCAAAAAAATCACAGCGGAAATCCTTCCACACTTTATCCAGACTGCCGTTTTCAAAGTCTATCGGGTGGCGTTTTGCATGGTATCTGGTGCAGGGCGAGTGATCGTATGGCGTCATTATCATTGCCGAAATCTTCCGCTGTTCCGGCGATAGGCTGTTCCACATCTTGAAATTTTCTCCGGTGTAAATATCATACAACCCGCCCACGAACAGGATGGGGAATTTGTAATTGCTCAACGCTTTTTTGAATCCAGCACCGCCCGCTTCGGTCTGCCAGTATTCATCGGCGGGGTCGGAACTTTTGAGCATATCATCTATAACGGGAACCTTTTCGCCGAATACCGTTTGGGTCATACCGGCAAGCGGCAGTGTTCGGAAAAAATTAACTTTATAATTCTTTTGGCGGAGCGATTTTTGCCTGAAATTGGTAAAGTGCCAGCCCGCCGAACTTGCCCGCAGTATGTTGTTGCGGAATCGGAAATGGTAACGGTCGATCGCCTGAACCAGCAGTACCGCACCTTTTACATCGTCGGGTGCGGCATCCAGATAAGCGTAATGCACTGTGGCAAGATAACTCTGACCGGTCAGGAAAATTTCTGCATTGTAAAATGGCAGCTGACGGATTTTCTTCAATGTTTCCAAGCCGTCGGCACGCTCGTTGATATAAGGTATGAAATCTCCTTCGCTGGCTCCGGTGCCGCGGCAATGCTGAAAGACCACCGCATAGCCTCTGCTCAAATATGATAGTTGCTGTTGACAGAAAAATTTAAGGTCTCTGGCGTTGGCTTTGGCATAAGGCGTGCGGATAAAAACTATCGGATACTTTTCATTTTCCGACAGCTTTACCGGTGCGGCAATCATGGTAAAAAGTCCGGTATTATCCGGCATTGGCATGTAAAACGATGCCGCACTGACTTGAATTTTATCTTTGCCTTTATTGAGTGCGGTACTCAATATTTTTACCTTGCCCCGGCTGATGGCTGAAAGATCCCAACTTTCTGCATTGCAGCAGTATATGCCGGAAAATGATAATAACAATGAGGTAATTTCAAAAGTTTTTAATTAAAATACTGGAAAAAGTTGGACAAAGAGAGCATTTTATACTCTGGGTGTTCAAGCCGGAGGTAAAAATGAACCGATTGTCCGATATCTACTATACAACCGAA
>SUVS01000059.1 GCA_015061885.1 Lentisphaerota bacterium | reverse complement strand
TAATCGGAAACGTCCGCACAGGAAGCTGAAATTGCAAACGCCCGACCAATTTGAAGAAAATTACCTGATAAGCCTTGCAAGTAACTGTTGATAAATAGTGTAGAAAAAAAGACTTTTGAAAGAGGTCACATTGAACCTGTCTCAAAAGTCTTTACTACTGCAAATGGTCGGGATAGCGAGATTCGAACTCGCGACCTTTTGTCCCCCAGACAAACGCGCTAAACCAAGCTGCGCTATATCCCGAACTGTTCTATAAATATATCATCAAATTGTTTTTTTGCAAGTTTATATTGCAAAAAAAACAGTTTTTTCTTGTTTACTCTTGGGGAAAATCGTTTTGAACAGGTTCCCGGCGACTCCTTTTGCCGGAGCGTTTGCGGCGGCGTCTGCCGTTTCCGGCAGATTCTCCAGATTTGCTGCCCGTTTTTTCTTCCCGGTTGTTGATGCCGCCGAGATTGGCTATCAACTCCCGGTAACGGGTAACCATTTCGTCATCACATTCTATATATCCTGCATCGTTTTGTATTTTGAACAATTCCATTGCATGAGCAAATCCACGCAGTCTTACCAGCCGTTTGGGATTGTTTTTTCCGAACAGCAAAGGCTGGATAGCCAACATTCTGCATGCCGAACAGCTCAAGCGTTTGATTATTGCCAGCGGTGAATAGATCGTCAGCAATGCCTGCCGGATCAATTCTTCATCCCAGAACGGCGGCAGCGGAGTGTTATCATCTGTTGACCCGGCATAGTTTCTGCGGGTATTGCCGTCGAGCATACAATCTATAAATGGCAATGCCAGTGCCGCCATTGCCACTGATGCACTGTTGCGGTAAAAGCCGGAAGCTATGCGTTTATCTCTGGCTTTAAGCAGGGCAAGAGCGTCTTGCAAATGACGGCTTTCGTTGTTTTGCGATATATATGGCAGAAAGTGTTTCAGCAAGCCGAAGTCGGTAAATGCCTGCATTATTGCTCCGGTATAGGAAGAATTCAATATTTTTTCCAGCTCAAGCGACAGGCGTGATACTGATGCCAGTTCCAGTAATGGTAAGGTTGCACGCAGTGCATCTTCGGTTTTGCGTTCCAGCTTAAAACCGTATTGACCTACCAGTTTCAATGCCCGGAGCATTCGCACCGGGTCTTCTTCAAAACGCAGTTTGGGGTCGCCTATCGCCCGCACCAGACCGCTTTCGATATCTGCTATGCCGCTGCCGGTGTAGTCTATAAGTTCATCTGCCACCGGATCGTAAAAGAGTGCGTTTACGGTAAAGTCACGCCGCCATGCGTCTTCTTCCGACGAGCCGAAGTCATTATCGTTGAAGATCATATTTTCCGCTTCTTCCAAAGCCGCTATCTTGCGGGCTCCGGGTGTCAGCGGTTCGTGCTTCTTTTCTGCCGGAGCCCGACGGAAGGTGCTTACTTCAAAGAGTTCTTTGCCCGCCCGCACATGCACCAGCTGAAACCTTCTGCCGATGATCCTTGCCCGGCGTTTGCCGAAGACATCCCGTACCTGTTCCGGCGTTGCCGCAGTGGATATATCATAATCCTTCGGAATACGGTTGAGCAGTAAATCGCGTATGGCTCCGCCTACGATATAGGTTTCGTACCCGGCATCCTGCAACGCGGCTACGACATTATAAACACTTTCTTCCACAGCAAAATGATTAAGCATCTCTTGGATTCCCGCCCATACAGTTTAGAGTTTCCGGCACAATATGGTATCGACTTCCGCCAATGCCGGATCGGTTTTCGGATAGTCGGAATTATAATGCAAGCCCCGGCTTTCCCGCCGTGCCAGCGATGAGTCAATAATCAATTCCGCAACAGTGGCAATATTACGCAGCTCTATAAGATCGGGAGTTACGAGGAAGTCCCAGTAATACTTTTCGATCTCTTTGCGGATAAGTACAATGCGTGCCTTTGCCCGTTCAAGGCGTTTGTTGGTGCGGAAAATACCCACATAATCCCACATAAACCGGCGGATCTCATCCCAGTTGTGAGCGATCACCACCTGTTCGTCGGAGTTTACAGCGTTGCCGCAGTGCCACGGAGCTACGAAGCCGTCGAACTGGTTTTTCTGCAATTCATCAAGATTTTCCAGAATATGTCTGGCAGAAAAATTGGCACAGACCACGGCTTCAAGCAAACTGTTGCTGGCAAGGCGGTTGGCTCCGTGCAAGCCGGTGCAGGCACTTTCGCCCACGGCGTACAATCCGGCGATGTTCGTTGCACCGTTGACATCGGTCTTGACTCCGCCGCAGGAATAATGTTCTGCCGGCACCACCGGGATCGGATCTTTTGCCATATTGACCCCGATTTCCAGACACTTTTCAAAAATATTGGGGAACCGCCGTCGCAAAGTTTCTTCGCTGTGATGGGTTATATCCAGAAATACACACTCTTCGCCGGAACGCTTCATTTCGTTATCGATCGCCCGGGCTACCACATCACGCGGAGCAAGGCTTTTCATGGGGTGGTACTTATCCATAAACTCCACAAGCTCGCCGGATTTGTTTCGGATCTTCAGCACGGCTCCTTCGCCGCGGACAGCTTCGGAAATCAGAAAACTCCGCTGTTGCGGGTGGTAAAGGATCGTCGGGTGGAACTGGATAAATTCCATATTCGCTATTTCCGCCCCCGCCCGGTAACACATTGCCACGCCGCCGCCGCATGCCACATCCGGATTGCTGGTGTAAAGATATACTTTCCCCACCCCGCCGCAGGCAATGGTGGTACTCAATGCCCGGAAAGATTTGACTTCGCTGTTTTTTATATCCAACGCATACAATCCCAGACAACGGTTTTTGCCCGGCAGACCCAGTCTTGACGTAACAATAACATCTATTGCCATGTGATAATCATATATGGTAATATTTTTATTGGCCTGACAAGCCTCTACCAGAGCCCGTTCTATTTCGGCTCCGGATATATCTCCGGCATGGAGGATGCGGCGTTTCTGATGACCGCCTTCACGCCCCAGATCCAATTCATTTTCGTCGCCGCTTTTGCCCATTTCGCCGCGGGTGGTAAAGTGTACGCCGCGTTTGATGAGGTCGGCAACCGCTTCCGGCCCGGCCTCCACTATTGCCCGGACTACATTTTCGCGGCAGAGACCGGCTCCGGCTACGAGGGTATCGCGTACATGTTCGTCAAAGGTATCCAGAGAATCTGTAACACACGCTATGCCGCCCTGGGCATGGGGGGTGCTGCCTTCATTGATCTCGCGTTTGGTCAACAATGCCACTGTGCCGCCGGCTTCTGCCAGTTTTAAAGCTGACATCAATCCAGCTAAACCGCTGCCTACTACCAGATGGTCGTATTCAAAGATCTTTGAGTTGCTTTTCATAAATTCTCACCTGCATACCATATTTTTTTCAGAAAAATCATCTTCCGGATTGGAAAATAAAATTTATTATATTAAATTACACTGTATTTGCTAATATTTCAAACAAAAACAGGTATTTATGAAGTTTTTTCCTGCAATTAAGTCGTTTTTTACTGCCTCTTTTGCCGGTAAAGGGGAAGTCGGATTGGTTGGCAGTGAGCTTAAACGCTTTTCCAAACTCCGTATATTTGTCCGTTGGCTGGCAATTTTCTTTGCCGGATGTTTTGCTGCAACAGCATTTCCACCTTTGAATTTTCCGGTGGCGGCGTTCACTTCGCTGGCTTGTTTGTGGCTGAGCGTTCGCAATTATTCAGCATTAAAAGCGGCTCTTGCCGGCTGGCTGTGGGGGATGGGCTATGCTTTGTGCAGTTTTTTCTGGTTGCGGGAAATCAATCCGGCCATACCGTGGCTGATGATGGTGGTGCTTGGTGCTTATTATATACCAGTAGGGTGGACGGCGGCAGTTGCCAACCGTTATATACTTTTAACGCCTGAAGTACGCAAAAAAGGTTTTTCCGCCCAGATCGCCTGCCGGGATTTTGCTTTATACCGGCAGATCGCATGGTGTCTGGTCTGTGCTTCTTCGCTGGTGCTGGTGGAATACTTGCGGCATACGGTTTTGCCGTGGAACTATTTCGGAGTGGCTTTCTACCGCAATGCGGTACTTATGCAAAGTGTCCGTATTGCCGGTGTCAGCGGCTTATCCATGCTGGCGGCACTGGTCAATGCCGCGTTGGTGCTTGCGGTTCTTACGATTGCCCGGAAAGATCCGGAAAGCGGTGCTTTGCGTTACCGGCGGCCGGTGGTGCTTATGGGCGTATTGCTGATACTGGCAGTTTTAATGGCATACGGTATAATTTCTTTGCGGGAACGCCGCAGAGAATATGCGGGGTTTGAAAATAAAGTCCGTATGACTCTGGTGCAGGGAGATCTGCATCCGGGGCGATTCAGCACTGAAGAAATGGGTTATAAAACTCTTGCCCGCTATCTGGAGTTGACCCGCACGCAAAAGGGGGTGCCCACCGATGTGGTTGTCTGGCCTGAAACTGCAATAGCATATCCGTTGCGTGGTACTTATAATGTAAGCCGGGTTTTCCGGGCTGTGGTGCGGCAGCTTTCGGCGGAACTTAACGCTCCAATGCTGGTTGGGACTCTGGAGTTTGACGAAAGTACCGATCCGCCCGGCAGTTTGAACAGTGCGGTTTTGACCGATACACGCGATATACTTCTTCAGGGGTATCGGGCGATATACAGTAAAGTGCATCCGGTGCCGTTCGGCGAATTTGTACCTATGCGGCGGTATCTGCCGCAGTGGGTGATAAAAATTATTGATATGAACCGCGATCTTACCCCCGGTAAAAGCCTTGCCCCGATTGAATTGAACGGAAATGTCCGTTTTGGGGTGAGTATTTGTTTTGAAGATGTGTTCCCATACATTGCCCGGGGTGAAGTTCTGCGGGGAGCCAATGTTTTGCTGGTGATCGCCGATGATGCGTGGTATCCGACCAGCTCCGAACCGGAACAGCATCTTGCCAACGCCATTGCCCGTGCTGTTGAAAATAACCTGCCGATGGTGCGTTGCGGTAATGACAGTGTAACTTGCCTGATCTCGCCTGCCGGCGAAGTTATCTGGAGTTTAGCCGAAGAAGTCCGTCTGGGTAACGGCAAACCGTACGATCGCGGGGCAGGGGCGGCTACGATTACTGTTAATGTACCGGGTAAAGAGCAGATCGGGACGACTTTTTATGCCCGTACCGGCAACTGGGTGGCGGCATTGGCAGCAGTCATTTATCTGCTTGCATTGGCAGCCATGCTTCGCAACCGGGTGAACTTTGTAAAGAGTATCAGTTCACTCGGGTGAAAGTAAAATATCTGCCCGCTTAAGAGCGTTTTTTATCTTTGCAGTATTTATCGTTCCGGTTGCGTGGTCTGGAGCCGTGGCGTTTCTTTTTGAGCATGTTTATCTGGGTACGGCGTTCAGCCAGTCCGCGGTTGACTTCAATGCGGCTGCCGTCCGGGGCGATCCCCGTATAATACATGGCTCCTCCCATAGTCATCGGTAAAGGTATATAATCCTGTACCTGCTGGGGACTCCAGTTGTGCAAATTCAGAAAATCGTCAACGGTTTTCATCTCTTTTTCGGTACAGCCCGGAAAGTTGGAAATAAACAGCGGTATCAGGTATTGCTCTTTACCGGCATTGCGGCTTTCTTCTTCAAAAAACTTTTTGAAAGTGTAAAAATCTTCCGCCGGATTCTTCCGCATCAGTTTCAGCACATTGTTGTTCAAATGCTCCGGAGCTACTTTCATGTGACCGGATACATGGTGTTTGATGATTTCCCGGAACAGCTCTTTCTGCTGATTGGCAAGGTCAAGCCGCATACCGGAATTTATGTAAAGGTGTTTGACTTTCGGATTCTTGCGGATTTCACGCAACAATGCCAACAGTCTTTTGCCGTCGCAAATATAGTTGGGGCAGGGCAGCGGCCAAAGACAGCTTGAACGTTTGCATACTTTGCATTTTGCATCATTTTTGACAATACTGCCGTAAATGTTTCCGGCGGCACCGCCGATGTCGCTTATGGTGCCTTTGAAGTTTTTATCGGCAGTAAGTTTTGCTATATCCCGCAGAATCGACTCTTCACTGCGGCTGGTGACTCCGCGTCCCTGATGGGCGACCAATCCGCAGAACGCACACCCGCCGGGGCAGCCGCGTACTGCCGGAATACTGTCGCGGATCGTTTCAAAAGCCGGAATGCGTTTTTTGTATGCCGGATGCGGTTTTCGGCTGAAATTCAGTTCGTTGACCCGGTCGAGTTCAGCACTGGTCAGCGGTTTCTGCGGCGGTTCGATGACCAGCAAACGGTCGCCGACCCGTTCGATCAAACCGCGGTTGGCGTGTTGATTGCTGGCAAGTTCAACGAGCTTGGTTGATTCCATAAGAGCGTTACGGTTCTGCAAATGCTCTTCGTGGCTGGGCATTTCAAGGAAATTTTCCGGCTTGACAAAACTTTCGGCGGCCTTTTTGCCCAGAAGTCTGGCTGTTCCCGGGATACCTGCCAGATCTTTGTGATCCCGCAGTCGGTTGAATATTTCCAGTATCGGGCGTTCGCCCATGCCGTAGATAAGAATATCAGCTTTGGTATCCACCAGAACCGGAAAACGCAGTTTGTCCTGCCAGTAATCGTAATGAGTGGCACGCCGCATACTTGCTTCAAGACCGCCGATCACCACGGGTATGCCGGGGAATGCCCGTTTTGCCAACTGGGAATAGACCACCAGTGCGTGAGGCGGGCGTTTGCCGGTTTCGCCATCTTCAATATAGGCGTCTTCACGGCGTTTGCGGCGTCCGGCGGTATAGATATTTACCATGCTGTCCAGATTGCCGGAACTTATGCCGACACCGACTTTTGGCGTTCCCATGACTTTCAGTACCTCCGGATCCTGCCACGGAAACTGGGCGATGATCCCGGTTCGGAATCCTGCCGCCAGCAATATCCGCCCGATCAGCGATACCCCGAAAGACGGGTGATCTACATAAGCATCGCCGGTGAGGAGCAAGACATCCAGTTCATCCCAGCCGAAGGCTTCCATTTCCTGCCGGTTGGTTGGTAAATAAGGTACATGGTCATAAGATTTCATACTGAACAAACTATCCTGAATATGATTTTATTTCAAAGCTCCGGCTTCCGGGATCTTTGTGCAATCGGAAAATGGCTGTTTTGCCTGACTGGTTATGTTCAAAGCAACATTACCGCGGCCCCGCAAATTGGTTTTTAATGTGCCTTTGAGCGTTTTACCGGCGGCGGGCAGTTTTACTTTGTTGCCGTCAAGTATGAAAAGCAGTCGGGCATAATCTTTTTCGGAAGGGTAGGTGGCATCCGGACTGCAAACAAAAGCCGCCATATTGCAGACAATGGCGATGCACGGAGTTGTTGTTCCATTGACGATCAGCGAATAATCCAGCGAACTCAAGGAACGGTTCTGTACCATTTTCAATACAACCACTGCGTAAACCGGTTTGGCGGGCAGCGGGTAGGGGAAACTTTCCTTGCCGATGATTTCCGGAGTGGCGGTTGTTATTTCAGCCGCCACAACTTTACCGATACGGAACCCGAGGTCAGCGGTTTTTGCATAAAGAGCTTCGGCACCCAGAATTGCCGTTACAAAAAAGATTGTCAGAATGATTTTTTTCATTTTTATAAATATCCCCTTTTTACACATATTCAGTTTATCAATCCTGTAATATAACCGCTTGAGCCGTTATAAGCAAATGAAATGGCTTTTTTCCTGTAAAAAAACTTGCATACTTGCCCTTTATATACTATAATATGATGTTTTAATGTTTTTTGTTCAGAGGGCTGTTATTAGTTATGAGTGTAAAATTTGATTTGCTGGAAAAATTCCGCCGGGCATTGTTCAGTTCCGGCGGACTTGCCGACGGAGCCCGTGATCCCTCGGAAGCTGATTATCTGGTCAAGATGAATATACCGCCTTTGCTGGGGCGGCGGGATGCGGCGTGTGAGTTTTTGCGGAAACTGCTCCGGCATGAGCTTAAAGAACTGCCGTTGCAGAAACGGCTCGAAAGCTACCGGAATATGCTCAATGTTCTGGAGTATGCCATTATTGATACTGAACGGGTCAAGATGACTTTATCCAGTGCGGAAACCGCCGGACGCGAAAACCGGTTGCTTGCTTTTATACTGGTGATGCGTGATCTTTTAAGTTCGGCGTGTGCCATGGCGGAAGCCTACGCGGCTTTTGTGGGCGAAAATCCGGAACTCGGATATTTTCTCGGCAAAAGCAACCGTATGGCACGCTATGCGGCTTCGGGCAAAGATGCGGAGATGCGTTCGCTGAATCTGGCGTTGGATCTCTCGGTGGCGGCAACAGCCAAATATCAGGTTTATTGCGATTACAACCGCAAAAGTTTCAGCAGTGCCAATGAAGCACGCTATAAAGAGGCATTCGATCTTTACTATCAGCGTTTCCACAAGATCTATGCCGAAAGTAATTCAGATGAAGAGTGATTCAGCAATAAGAAATTTTATACAAGGTCAGGGTAAACTCAAATGGGGCAACTGCATATAACCGGCGGTATTGTACCGCGTGGAACCGTAAAAGTCAGCGGCAATAAAAACGCCGCATTGCCGATGCTGGCGGCATCGCTGCTGACAGATAAAACTGTAACTATTCACAATATGCCGGATATTCTCGATGTCCGGACGATGATGGATATTATCCGGGCATTGGGCGGCAAGGTGGATTTCAGTAATAATACTGCCGTTATTGATCCCTCCGGCGTAGCTTCCGGTGTTATTCCCCGTGAACTCTGTTCCAAAGCCCGCACAAGCATATTGTTTGCCGCACCGCTTACCGCACGGCTGGGTAATGCAAGACTTTATCCCCCCGGCGGTGATGTTATCGGCAGACGCCGTCTTGATGGTCATTTTTACGGCTTGGAACGGTTGGGAGCCAAACTTGAATGCAGCGATGGAGCATATTGTTTTGACCTTGAAGGCCGCCGTTTGCAGGGCCGGGATCTCTTTCTGGACGAAGCAAGTGTAACTGCCACTGAACAAATCATGATGGCGGCGGTACTTGCCGAGGGGCATACCACGCTTCTGAACGCCGCCTGCGAGCCGCATGTGGTCGAACTGGGAGAAATGCTCAACAGTATGGGGGCATGGATCACCGGTCTGGGCAGTAATACTATAGAAATTGACGGTGTTAAAGAACTTCACGGCTGTGAGTGTTCGATCAGCGGCGACCATATTGAAGCCGGCAGTTTTCTTGCATTGGGGGCCGCCCTGGGCGGAGAGTTGGAAATTCAGGGCACATTGCCCCGGCATTACTGGATGCTGCGGCGTGTGTTTGAAAGATTCAATATCGAAATGACTCTGCACCCCGACCGTATTTATCTGCCGGGCAACCAGAAACTTAAAGTAAAACAGGATTTCGGTGGTCATATACCGGTTATTTCCGACGGGCCGTGGCCCCAGTATCCCAGCGATATGATGAGCTGTACTATTGTTATGGCAACCCAGGCAGAAGGCTGTGCTTTGTTTTTTGAAAAGATGTTTGAAAGCCGCATCTATTTTGTTGACCGCCTGATAGATATGGGTGCAAATGCTATTGTATGCGACCCGCACCGGGTGGTGATTTCAGGGCCGTCCAAACTTCATGCGGCAACGGTTTCCAGTCCGGATATCCGTGCCGGTATGGCAATGGTGATCGCCGGTCTGTGTGCCGAGGGCGAAAGTGTCATCAAATCCAGCGAGATCATCTATCGCGGATATGCCAATTTGGTGGAAAAATTGACCAATATCGGTTTGTCAGTTCGGGAAACAGTGTAAAAAAAGTTTGCAAAAACTGCTTTTGTGTGCTATATTACCAATTCCGATGTTTTTGCGGAAGGCTTTGATACATAAAATGTAATGCTGAAAGGTTGGTGAACAATGAAAACGATGCAGGAAATTGCTGATGAACTGGGTTTGGCCCGTTCAACAGTTTCGTTGTGTCTTTCAGAAAGCCACCGCCATTACCGTATCAGTGCCGCTACTGTTCAGCGGGTGCGGGATTATGCTGAAAAGGTCGGTTTTGTACCTAACCGCATGGCTGGTAAACTGGGCAAGGACAATACGCCGCCCATTGGTTTGATAATCAATCAGGATGGTTCGTTTGAAAAAAGTGCAGTAGCGTTGCGTTATGCTATGAACCGTCTGCACGAAGCACACCGGGAATTTGTTATTCAGGGATTTATCGGCGGCAGACTGGTGCCGACCGTGCGTATGCTCAAAGGTATGCAGATAAACACACTCATCATGTTCGGTTTGTTTGACGAAACTGTCCACCGCATAGAAAGCGGCATACTCTCCAGCGGTGTATATAAAGCCGGGGATGTACCTAAACTTGATGCTCTGCTCAAAGATGTGGAATTTTTCAGCGTGGACTACGATTTCCCGGTGCCGCCGGATTGTGTGAGTAATGTTTACCGCATGGGTATCGACCGCTGTCAGACCAGAATTGAGCTTATGGAAAAACTCGCCGCCGCCGGTAAAGGTAATTTTATGTGCGATGTTGACGGCGGTGACGAAGAAAAACTCATGCAGAAAAAGCTGATCTTTGACCGGCGTCAGATATTGCGTTCAAACACCGCCGCACGGGATGAATTCGATGCCGGGCGGCGTTATGCGGAAATGGTTCTGCGGGATTTCCGGCACTTGCAAGTGCGTACTGTGCTGCTTAACGACGACCGCATGGCTGTCGGGATGATCGAAGAATTAACCGCCCGCGGCGTGAAAGTGCCGGAAGAAATACAGGTTATCGGTTTTGATAATCTTGTGGATGCACCGCACTTCAGCGTGCCGCTGACCAGTATTGAAGTTCCGGTACTGGAAAATACCCGCCGGGTACTCGATCATATTCTTGACGGAGTGCCGCTGGATGCCAACACCGTGAATCAGGCCAATGTGATCTGGCGTAAAAGTGCAACGCTCTAACCGTTTTTATTGGTTGTTTATTCAACTATACTCATAATTTCGCCGGTGGGGTACTGCAATAATTTTATGGCATAGCCCCATTTTTCCAGCATTTGCAGACACATGGCAAGTTCATTTTTGCTGATAACTTTTTTGCGGGACAATATCCACACATAATCCATACTGTTGCCGGTAACGATGGCAAGTGTGTAGTCTTTATCCAGATAGATGATTTTATACATGGTATAAAACGGGTAGAAAAAACTTACTTCCAGTTCACCGAGTGTACTGCCGGGGGTAACGCTTCTGGCAACGGCATGGGCCGAGGTCCGGATATGATTTTTCATGCCGGAGTTTTCAATGATGATCGTGCCGTCGTCCTGCAAAGTATATACAGCTTGAGCATCGGTCACACCGTCTTCAAAACTATGCGGCAGCCGGGCGATTTCGTACCATTTGCCCATATAACGCTTAACATTGAAATTTTCAACCGGCGGTATTTCATTGGTCGGTGAAAAGTTTCCGCAACCGTTGGATAAAACAGCACAAAGTGCGGCAAATGAGCTTGCGAGCGTACGGGAAAAACGATTTTTCATAAAACAAATCCTCCATGTTTAAGGTTTGTAAGTATTGACATAACACCCGGCAATAATGTTCGCAAGCGGGAATATTGGATAAAAATATTGCATTTTTGCTGTCAGATGTATATATTAAGATTTTAAGGTAATTTCAAAACTCCTCAAAAGTCGTCAAAGGCACAACTTTCGCTCTGCGAAATGAGCGTTTGCGGCGGTTACCTTTCCTCCTTCGCATAAAGCTGTGGAGGATAAACCAGGCAGCCACCTCAAACTACCTTTTACCGGACTGTGGTTCTGCTCTTTGCCATTGTTTTGAATGACTTTTGAAATTGCCTCTTAAGCGAGGTGTTTTTTATGGATGAGAAATTATTTTATCTGGCAAGCCGCAGTACAGTTGATAACTCCGGCGGTATTTATGGTATGACTGTTGATGATGGCGGAGTGGTAACTGAAAGTTTTTTTCATGAGCTTTACGGTACATCGTATCTGGCGTATTCCGGCGACAGGAAAACGCTTTACGCATCCTGTGCTGAAGGCAAAACAGGGGCAGTTGCGGCTTTGAAGATCAAGCCGGATGGTTCTCTGGAATTTTTGAACCGGCTCGCCAGCAAAGGTGTTTCAACTTGCTATGTAATTGCCGCTCCCGGCGGAAAATATCTTTATACGGCAAGTTATTTTACCAGCAATGTCAGTGAATTTTCGTTGAACAGTGATGGTTCGCTCAAAGCGTTGGAACGGGTGATAACTTTTTCCGGCAAAAGCGTGGATGTCCGGCAGGAGTGTCCGCACCCGCACTTTGTAAACTTTACTCCCGATCAGAGTAAACTGCTTGTGGTCGATCTGGGGGTGGACGAAATAAAACTTTTTGACTTTGATCCGGAAAAAGGCTTGCTCAATATCAATGAGCCAACCGTATTCAAAGTTGAGCCTGCCGGTTCAGGACCGCGGCATCTGGTCTTTAATGCTTCCGGCAATATGGCGTATCTGGTCAACGAAATCGGCAACACCGTGGCGGCGTTGAGTTTTGACGGCAGCAGTTTTACGCCAAAACAGCTTATTTCCACTTTGCCGGATGATTGCAAATGTTACAGCAAAACCGCCGCCATACGCCTGTCGCCCGATGGGAAATATCTTTTTGTATCCAACCGCGGTTACGACAGTATAGCAGTATTCAAAGTAAAAAATGATGGATCGCTTGAAAGAGTCGATATTGCTGCCGCTGAAGGTGAGGGGCCCAGAGATATAAACTTTCTGCCCGGTGGTAAATACTTTGCCGCCGCTAACGAAATAAGCGGCAACACGGCATTTTTTGCTTATAGTGAAAAATCCGGCAAGCTGACTTTTACCGGTCAGAGCATCAATATGCCGGGGGCTTTGGCAATTTACTGGTAAAGTGCCGCTTTTATATCGTCTTCGCTGACCGGGCCCTGCCGCAATATCCGGCAGGGTGTTTCGCAAACTGTTACCACGGTGGATGCCGCCGCATCGCAGGGCAGGGTGCCGCCGTCGATCACCAGATCAACAGTGCCGTGCAGTTCTTTGATTGCTTCAGCGGGGGTCAGCACATTGGGCATACCTGAAGCGTTGGCACTGGTGCTGGCAAGCGGCCGTTGATAAAGCTCCAACAGCTGCCGGATAAATTCATGGTCAGGAATACGTACTCCGACGGTCGGATATTTTTCATCGCCGGGAGCAATAACAGTTATCGGGCCGGGGGCAAACTTTTCCAGCAATATGCGGGCTTCTGCATTAAGCTGCACCCCGGAACTTGCGGCCATATCAGCCGAAGCGGCAAACATTGCAAGCGGTTTGTTTTCGCTTCTGCCTTTAAGTTCATAAATACGCTTGCGTGCCAAATCATCTTCCCAGTCGCAGACCAGACCGTAAACGGTTTCGGTCGGTACTAAAACCACGCCGCCGGGGGTGGATAAAACTTTAATTGCCTGTTGCAAATCTTCCTGCATCTTATTCTGCCTTATTTGCTGATGATTCTGCTTTACGCTGTTTTTTGCGGTTTTTCTTACAGCGTTTGTTTTCTGCTTTGTTATACAAACAGGAAATCCGTTCGCCGGAATAGGATGCAAAAAACGCTATAATACCTGCTCCAAAACCAAACACTGCCCCGTTGGTGAGCTGAAATTCAAATTGCGGAGAAGAGAGTTTTTCTGCAAAACTTCCCGCAATGCCCATGCCGGTTATAAAAATATACGCCACCCAGACCGCCGTGGAAACGATCATAGTACACCAGATCGTGCTTGAAGACGCTTTAGGACAATAAATTGCCGCCAGTACCGGGATCAGTACCACCACCAGCTGCGACGACCAGCAACTGGTCATCAAAGCGTAAATGCTTTCTACTTTCATTGCCAGAAATGTTGCCAGTACAAGCAGTAAAACAGTGGCGATACGCGTGGAAAACAATATGTTTTTTTCTGAAATTTCCGGCTTCAAAGGATAAATTACATTGTTGACCAGCAAACTTGATGCCGCCAGGAGTGAGCTGTCTGCCGAACTCATGATCGCCGAAATCAATGCACTGATAAACAGTGTGAGCAATATCGGGTGCAGTGAACCCATTACACCGATGGCGATTCGCGGCAATACCTGATTATCCAGATTGTTTCCGCCCATGACTTCGGCAGTGATACCCCACTTGGGCAGCAATATCTTGGCGGCAAGACCGATAGTTACCGGGATAATGGCAATGGCAAAATAGAGAAATCCGGACATGACCGAACTTGATATGGCTACTTTATCATCTCTGCTGGCAAGTGACCGCTGAATAAGATCCTGACCGACCATGCACCCCAGTCCCATAATGATCCAGCTACCGATGTAGTTGACGATTTCAAGCGGTTTACCGGCGGTTTCCGGTGCCGGAGCAAGCGAAAGATCCACCGCCGGATTGTTGAGGATCGACTCCATGCCGCCTGCCATTTGAACTGCTCCCGGTACGATTATAAGCAATCCCGCTACGATCAATACCACTTGCACTACATCAGTAATGGTAACAGCCCACATGCCGCCGGAAACGGTGTAAAACAAAACCACCGCCGCACAAATCAAACGGGCGTAAAAGAGATCAAGACCTGTCAGCAGATTGAGCAATGTCCCCAACCCCAGCACCTGGGCACCGAGCCACCCCACATATACCGGGATCAGCCAGAGTGAGGCATAAATACCGGCACCCTTGCCGTATTTCTTCTGAATAATATCAGTTACCGTCATACAGTTGAGCTTACGCAAAACTCCGACGATCAGCACCCCGGCAAGCACCAGACTTATTGAGGCACCGAACGGGTCGGCAATAACATCACGCAGATTGCCGCTGTAAACCGTA
This sequence comes from Lentisphaerota bacterium, assembly GCA_015061885.1. Taxonomy (GTDB): domain Bacteria; phylum Verrucomicrobiota; class Lentisphaeria; order Victivallales; family Victivallaceae; genus SIG78. The sequence goes on along the minus strand of SUVS01000059.1, from coordinate 3,482 downwards.
GCGGCCACTCCCATGCTGGACCCCGCACCGAACCATGTTGCGAGCAAAGTTGCGGTAGCCATCCACAATGGCAGACGCCTGCCGGCAACGATAAAATCACCGAGATTTTTGACTTTTCTGCCGGAAAAATATCCGATAGTCAGTACAGTTAATACATAAATACCGATACCGATCCAGAGGATGTTCCTGGTGGTGGTATCAAGGTTTATCATCGCTTCGCCTTCAGCGTTGAGTGCCGGGGCGGCTGATGCAATCATTATTTGGGAAATACTCATCATCGTTCAATAAAAATCCTTATTCTTTAAAGCATTTCAAACCAAGATTTTTTGCAAGCATTAAAAATAACGCCCATTTTTCATATTGCAATTTTCAAAGAGCCGTTAATGGTAACTTTTTCGCAATTTTTTACCTTATAGACCGCTTTTTGAAAAAAATGCAAAAAAAGTAACCGGTAAAATCTTAAAATATTTGCAATTTCTGTTAAAAAGGTTATCTTATAAATTTTGATTGAACAGTGCCGCAAGCACATATTTTTTTAATGAAAGGAAAGATAACTATGTCCAAAGCCTACAATGTCGCCGTAGCCGGAGCTACGGGTGCGGTCGGGATCGAAATGATCAAAACGCTGGAAAAGCGTAACTTCCCGGTTAAAAACCTCAAACTGCTGGCATCTGCCCGTTCTGCCGGTAAAAAACTGACATTTAAAGGCACGGAAATCACTATTGAAGAATTGACTGAAAATTCTTTCAAGGGAGTGGATATTGCTCTTTTCAGTGCCGGCGGCGATATTTCCAAGCAGTACCGTAAAGCCGTGGTCGATTCCGGCTGTGTGATGGTCGATAACTCCAGTGCATTCCGTATGGATGACGATGTGCCGCTGGTCGTTCCGGAAGTGAACCCCGAAGATGTCAAATGGCATAACGGCGTGATCGCCAACCCCAACTGCACCACCGCTATCATGCTGGTGGCAGTTGCTCCGTTGCACCGAGCCAAGAAACTCAAGAGATTGGTCGCCGCCACCTATCAGGCAACCAGCGGTGCCGGTGCCAAAGGTATGGAAGAACTCATCGTGCAGACCCGTCAGCTGCTCAATGGCGAAGCTATCGAACCTAAAGCATTTGCCCACCGGATCGGCTTCAATCTGATTCCGCACATTGATGTATTCTACGATAACGGCTATACCAAAGAAGAACTCAAGATGCTCAATGAAAGCCGCAAGATGCTGCATCTGCCCGATTTGCAGCTCTCCTGCACCTGCGTGCGTATTCCGGTGCTGCGTGCCCACAGCGAGTCCTTGAATATGGAATTTGAAGAAGACATCACTCCGGATGAAGTCCGTGCCATCTTGAGCAAGGCTCCCGGCGTGCAGTTGGTCGATGACCCCATGAACAAGGTTTATCCCATGCCGATCGATGCCACCGAAAAGTACGATGTACTTGCCGGCCGTATCCGTCAGGATATTTCCCGCAACGACCTCAAGGGTATCGAAATGTTCGTTACCGGCGACCAGTTGCTCAAGGGTGCTGCACTCAACGCCGTTCAGATCGCTGAATTGCTGTGAGTTTAAGATCGTAAAATCGTTCAGGGTATTGCTGCAAAAAAAGTTGCGGCAATACCTTTTTTGCTTTAACTGAAAGGTATTTGTTATGGATAGAAGTCCTGATTTTTTGCAGAAGATCGGTACGATTGATTGCGACATTGTGGAAGCCAATCCCGTTGTGTGGAAGGGTGAACTGTTGATTTTTGAATACATTCGCGGTTACGCCAATGATAAATTGAATGGTACCGGTCGTCAGCGTTGCTATTTCAACAACAGCTGGATCTCCTATTTCCGGTTCCGCAAAGTCAGCGATAACACCTTCTCATTGCCGTTCGCTCTGGGGTTGCACATGGGTAATGCCTATGTTGACGGCGACCGTATGGTCGTAACCTGCGGTTCAGACTGGGGCGGCAGCCGCTTTTATCAGTTGGAAAGTAAAGACCTCATCCGTTGGACTACCCCCCGGCTGATTCTCGACGACCCCAGACAGGTCGGTTACAATACTTCTGTATGTAAAGCCGGTGATAAATTTGTCATGATCTACGAACTGGGTGCCCCGAAAGAAAAAGTCGGCGATCACCCCTTTACCATGTTTTTTGCCGAAAGTAAAGACCTTGTATCATGGCGGGCGATCGACGGAGCTGTTTTTGGTTTTGACCACTACACCGGCGGCCCGATGGTGCGTTATTTTGCCGGTTACTACTATGTATTTTATCTCGGCGGCAGCTACGAAGACGGTTTTGAAACTGTCGTTGCCCGCTCCAAAGATCTGAAAAACTGGGAGTACAGCAAAAAGATCGTTCTTGGTTACGGCGAAGCCGATTACAAGCTCCACGAAGTTTTCCCCGCCAGTGAAGTCGAACGCGTCAAGGCTGCCAACAACATCAACGCTTCCGACTTGGATATGTGCGAATTCAACGGCAATCTGGAACTCGTTTACAGTTGGGGTAATCAGAAAGGCGTGGAATTCCTCGCCCGTGCAATCGTTCCCGGCATGTCTGAACAACAATTCTGCGAATCCTTTTTTTAACGGTCGCAACTGGCAAATATATGGGGCGGCTTGCGGGCCCTTGCAAAAGAACAAGCACTGAAAACTTCAGGCGGTTACCTTCCAGGTAGCCGCCTGAAGTTTTTCAGCACTTGCCGTATTTGCAATGTCACCCCCATCCGCCCCCATATATTTGCCAGTTGCGACCTTGGGTGCTGCTTGCGAATTATGTTTTTTATTTTGCTTGTGGTATTCAGCACTTGCCGTATTTGCAATGTCACCCCCATCCGCTTCTATATATTTGCCAATTGCGACCTTGGGGTGCTGCTTGCGAATTATGTTTTTTATTTTGTTTGTGGTATTCAGCACTTGCCGTATTTGCAATGTCACCCCCATCCGCTCCCATATATTTGCCAATTGCGACCTTGGGGGCTGTTGTCTTGCGGTAGGTTTTAGTTTATCTTGCGGCGGCTTGCAAAAGGACTTGCCTTCATCCTTCGCCATGTTTTTGTCTGTTATGTTGCACTGACTATGATAATCAGTGCAACTGCAAAAGTATGCTTCAAGACAAGGCAGAATTTTGACAGTTGCATCGTAATCGTCAGACGGTCTTAAATAATGGTAAATAATACAACATTTAACAGATTGCGGATTGCAAATCAGAGTGGTAAATGCTATATTATTCGGCTGAATGAAATTATAAAAGGGGACCTCCAATGGAAGATATTGACAAAACAATACCGCCGCAGCGTGAAAATGTTTTTCCTGCGGCAGATGATGTAACAATGCCCGGTAAACGCGACCGCAAGCCGGATGGGCGTTTTCAGGTTGGCGATTTGATTATGAACCGCTATAAAGTTCTGGCAGAACTTGGTCAGGGCGGCATGGGCGTGGTTTACAAGTGCTTTGACGAAACCGCAGGAATCGAAGTGGCACTCAAAGCCTTGCCGCCGG
>SUVS01000003.1 GCA_015061885.1 Lentisphaerota bacterium | reverse complement strand
TGGCGTGCATCAGGGCGTGATCGACGGCGGCAACCAGTCGGGTATTCCCTACGGCTACGGCTGGGAATATTTTGACGAACGCTATCTGGGTAAACCGCTGGTCTATTGCGGAACGGTCGGCGTACTGCCCAAAAATATCAACGGCGGCCGCGGTGCCGATAAAGCCATCAAACCCGGCGACTTGATCGTGATGGGCGGCGGCAGGATCGGTAAAGACGGTATCCACGGTGCAACTTTCTCCAGCGAAGAACTGCATCAGGATTCGCCGGTACAGGCCGTGCAGATCGGCGACCCGATCACCCAGAAAAAGCTCGGCGACTTTACTTTTGAAGCCCGTAACCGCGGCCTTTACCGCTTTATTACCGATAACGGTGCCGGCGGTTTGAGCTCCAGCGTGGGCGAAATGGCCGAAATCTGCGGCGGCTGCCGGATGGATTTGGCGTTGGCACCGCTGAAATATGCCGGTCTGGCTCCGTGGGAAATATTGGTTTCCGAAGCCCAGGAACGCATGAGTTACGCTGTTCCGCCGGAACACATCGAAGAATTCAAACGCCTTGCCGCTGAACGCGATGTGGAAGTTACTGTGCTGGGCGAATTTACCGACGACGGCAAGTTCCACATTCTCTATGACGGAAAAACTGTGGCACTGCTGGATATTGAGTTCATGCATCAGGGTCTGCCCAAGATGTACCTCAACGCCCGTTGGAAGAAGCCGGTCTGGGAAGAACCCGCCAATGTCAACAGCCGCAATGTGGCAAGCGATCTGGTTGCCATGCTCGGCAGATTGAACATCACCTCCGACGAATTCAAAGCCCGTCAGTACGACCACGAAGTTAAAGGTTTGAGCGTAGTCAAGCCCTTTATCGGCAAGTGCCGCGATGTTTTGAGCGATGCAACTGTTACCATGATCGAGCCGTTGAGTACCGAAGGTATCATTCTTTCGGCGGCAATGCTGCCGCGTTACAGCGATATTGATACATACGATATGATGGCATCGAGCATCGACCTTGCCATCCGCCGTGTATTGGCAGTGGGCGGTAAGCTCGGCCACATGGCGGGTTTGGATAACTTCTGCTGGCCCGACCCGGTGCAGAGCGAAAAAACTCCTGACGGCGAATATAAACTCGCCCAGCTGGTGCGTGCCAATCAGGCACTTTACGATTGCACCAAAGCGTTCAAGGTGCCGTGTGTTTCCGGTAAGGACTCCATGAAAAACGACTCCACCCGCGGCGGCAAAAAGATCTCCATTCCGCCGTCAGTGCTGTTCAGTGTTATTTCCAAGATGGATGACATCCGCCTGGCTGTGACGCTGGATGCCAAACTTGCCGGTGATGATGTTTATGTGCTGGGGCTGACCAAAGACGAACTCGGCGGCAGTGAATATTATGCCATGCTCGGCTACACCGGCAATAATGTGCCGAAACTGGATGTTCCGGCGGCACTTGCCATGTACGAAAAAGTTGCCGAAATCACCGGTAAAAAACTCGCTCACAGCTTGCATACTCCCGGTTTCGGCGGCTTGGCAGTAGCTTTTGCCAAAACCGCTATGGCGGGCCGACTGGGTATGAATATTGAACTTGGCAGTATTCCGCAATCCGGCGGTTTGAGTCTGGCTGAACTGCTTTTCTCGGAAAGCAATACCCGTTTTGTCATGACCGCTTCGCCGGATAAACGCGATGAGATCGCCGCCATTCTCAAAGGTGTGCCGTTTGCCCGCGTGGGTGTGGTGACTGACGACGATGTGCTGCGTATGAACGGCAACAGCGGCGAAGTTGCTGTAAAGCTCGGCGATTTGGTGAATTCCTACAAATCCACTCTTGCCGGTATCTGATAACTGCGGCATGAGCCAGAAAAAATACATTTATCCCGTGAATGCGGTGCTTGCTGCACCGCTTTCCGGGTACACCGATCTACCCTACCGGCGGAGTTTGCGTCGGCAGGGTTGTTTCTTTGCATTTACCGAAATGGTCGATGCCGCCAGCATTGCTTACAGCAACAATAATTCTGCTGAATTACTGCGTCGCGGCGAAGATGAAGAGTTTCTGGCAGTGCAATTGGTCGGCAGTGATTTGGAACATTTGCGGATAGCCGTTGACCATATAAATGAGCATGAGTTTGATGTATTTGACTTCAATCTTGGGTGTCCCGTACCTAAAGTGGCAAAAAAACACGCCGGGGCGGCACTGGGCAAAGATGTCAAAAATGCTTTAAAATGCTTTGAACTGCTTGCCAACCGGACACGCTTCCCCATTACTGCCAAGATGAGGATATTGGATGAAAATGATCCGGAACCGACTTTGGATTTGGTAAAAGGTTTGGCTTCATTGGGGGCAAGGGCGATTACTATCCACGGCAGAGTGATGGCAAAGTTTTATTCCGGCGAAGTCTTTACAGATATAATCGCCGCCTGTGTTGCCGCTGTGCCGGATACGCAGATAATCGCCAACGGCGGGATCATGTCAAGTTATGATGCCGAAGAACTCAAACGCAAATCCAACTGCGATGCCGTGATGCTGGCACGGGGCATGATGGGCAATCCGTGGCTCTTTAACGAAGTACAGCTCAAAGATGCTTATGTGCCGCCCACGGTGGAAGAATGGGCAACAGAAATGACTTGCCATATTGAAGAAATGGCGGCGTATTACGGCGAAAGCCGCGGCTTGACGCTTTCGCGTAAACTGGTGCTGGACTATCTGCGGGGCAGAGGCTTTGGCGGCGAAAGCAAGAACCGGGCGTCCTCGCTCGGCAGTCTGGATGAATTTTATAACTTCCGCGATTGGCTGTTGGCAAAGGGGCCGGCACCGTCGTATTTTATGAATCCGCCGCCGTGCCGCCGTTTGCGTCAGGCGTGATTCCGGCTCTGACAGGATTTTTTCTGCTTGTAAAGCGACGCCTGCTTACAGAAATATCTGAATATTTTCGGCGATATATCATCCATGCGTTCGGGGTGAAACTGTACGCCCAGAATCATTCTGTCGGGAGTATCAAGTTCGATAGCTTCGATCGAGCCGTCAAAGGCAAGGGCGGTTACTTTTATATTTTTCCCCAGATTATCCGGATCGACCGCCTGATGGTGATAGCTGTTGACCGTAAGTTCATTATTGACTGCAAGCTGTACAGCTTCGGCAAAGAAGCCGTTGCGGGTGATTCTGGCGGTATGAATTTTGCCGTTGCGGTGATCTTCGGCATTGTCAAGGTGCTGAATAAGTTTGCCGCCGGTAACGATATTAAGCAGCTGACACCCGCCGCAAATCCCCAGTACCGGCATATTGCGGCGTAAAACCGCTTGAGCAAAAGCTATGTCAAAATGCGGCCGGAGCCGTCCGAGAAAAGTTTCCGGATGCGGTTCGCAGCCGTAGGACGAAGGCAGATAATCTTTGCCGCCGATAAACAGTACGCCATCAGCCAGATCGAGCAGAGTATCAATGATTTCCGGCTTTTCTATCGAAGGTATGAGCATAGGCACTGCCCCAACTTCGCTGACCCGCTGGGCGTATTGGCTTTTGAGGGTATCGCACTCTTTGCCGTTCAGAATATTTACTGCCATATTTATAAGAATAACCGGCGGATGGTTCCCGGACATAATAAAAACTCTCCTTTGATAGTAAGAGATTATTTTTTTAATCAATAAATTCTGTCGGAAAAGACTTTTTGACTCTCCGTACTGCAACAAAATATAGCATAAAAATCCAACACTGCAAACTGTATTCAATTTACAGCTTGGTCAAAAAAGTTTCGTTATCGGTAAAAAATACTCTTGTAGCAGATTTTTATAAAGATTGCTGGAAAAAATCCATTGATTTTTATTCCGAATCAGTGTAAAATATTTCTTGTAAATATTAAAGGAGAGAGTCTGGTATGAAAAAATACGATTGTATAGTAGCCGGAGCCGGTGTCAGCGGGTTTGCCGCCGCCATAGGTGCCCGGCAGGCTGGTGCCAGCGTGTTGTTGTTTGACCGCGAACATTCAGTTGGCGGTACTGCCGTTTACGCATTGACCCCGGTGCTGGGCGGCTGGCACCGCGACCACCGTATCGGCGGGGCGGCAGATATGCTTATAGAGTATCTGGAAAAGCATAATGCGGTCTGCTGGCGTAATAACAATGCCGATACCGAAGAGGATGTTTTACAGCAGGCAATGCTGACACTGCTCGAACAGGCGGGCGTGGAGATGCTTTTTGATGCCGAATTGGCCGGTGCCGCGTGTCAGGATAACCGGATAATAAGTATAAAAATTCAGCACGGCGGTGTTGTGGAAGAATTTTCTGCGGATAATTTTGTCGATGCCACCGGCGATGCGGCTCTGGCGGTGATGGCAGGAGCATTGACAACTGTGCCGCCGCCGGAATTGAGTATGACCAAAACATTAATGTTCAAAGTCAGCGATCTGCACGGTTTTGACAAAACTTCGATCAAAAAGCGTTTCCGGGAAAAGAGCTTTCCGGTAGCTAATCAGAACGAGTTTATGGGTACACAGCTTTTGAATGAAAATGAGGCCATATTGAATCTGACTGCCGCAGTCGGCAACGCCGCCGACAGTGCCGAATATGAGCGTATGAAGCTGGAACTTGCCGGCCAGATACCGGTGATCGTGGAGTGGCTGCGGAAGGAATTTCCTGAATTTGCCGACATTAAAGTAGTAAAAACAGCTTCAAAAATGGGGGTGCGTTACACCCGCAGTATCGTTGGCAGACGCCAGCTTACTATGAGTGATATGGCAAATCCCGAACCGCCCGCAGAACCGGTGGCAACATGCGGTTCTTATATCGGCGGACATTATATAGACTGTTACGCTTCGCCGTGGGGACACAGCATAACCGGCAAACCGGCGATACCCTACGGAGCGTTGCGTTCAAAAAATATTGATAATCTGCTTGCCGCCGGCAGGATCATTGATGTTGATCCCAAAGTTATCAGTGCGGTGCGTTTGTGTGCAAACTGCATGGCAAGCGGTCATGCCGCAGGAGTGGCGGCGGCATTGAATATACCTGAATATAAAGAGCTTGAAAAAGAACTGATAAGACAGAATTGTCGTTTAACCAAACAGGAGGGATGACGTTTATGAAAGAGAAAAACAAGCAATTTCCGTTGATGGGGCACCCTGACAGAAAAACTCATTGTTGCGGCAATGGGAACATTCCTGCCCATGGGCAGGGTAAAGCACGCTTTACCCTCATTGAGCTTCTCGTTGTCATTGCAATAATCGCGATCCTTGCGGCGATGCTGCTGCCGGCACTTTCGGCGGCCCGCGAACGGGCAAGAGGTTCGGCATGTTCTAACAACATGAAAACAATAGGCATGACCCACAGCTTCTACGCCAACGACTGGGAAGACCGCCTGATACCGGCATATTACGCCGGCTCTGACAACACCTGGGCGTATCCGGGGTTGCCGATCCATAAGACTTACTTTGATTATGCTACCAATACAGCCTGGAAAGTGAATCTCGGCGGGCTGGGTTGTCCGTCGCGTTCAGAAAATGTGATAGATAAGAATGGTTACAGTAATCGTTATTATACTTATTTGTCAAACACCAACATATTGGGCTCCAATAAATATCAGCCAATGCGGGTCGGTAAACTGGAAAATCCTGCCAATGAGGTGATCATGGTTGAACAGATTGATACGACAACCAAAAAGGTTTTCAATGCCGGCAGTGCTGATGACCGTTTCGGCAGACTTCATGGCTCCATGGGTAATGTTATTTATGCTGACAGCCATGTCGAAAGCCTCAACAAGATCACCGAAGACAAACTCCCCACCGATTATACATTGCAAGCATGGTAATAAAATAAGTAGAATGAATATGAAAAAAACAGTATTGAAAAATATGGGACTTGTTGTCGCCGTTATACTGTTGAGTGGATGTGTAAGCAGTGAATCCGGTGATTGTTCCGAAACTATGGCAAAAGCCGCCAACCCCCTGAAGATAGGCTGGGCAAAGCGTTCGATCGTATCGGATAAACCAGTGCCGATTGCCGGGCAGTTTCACTTGCGGGTATCTCAAGGAGTATATACTCCGGTACTTGCCAGTGCAATGGTTATGGAAAAGGATGGGGACGCTGCTGTTTTTGTTTCGGCTGACATGGTTTCAGTTCATCCCGCAATTTTGGTTGCAGTCAAGAATATCTTGAAAAATGAAGTTCCCGGTCTGCCGGTGGAAAAGATCATTATCAACGCCACACATACCCACGCTGGGCCGTCGGATAGAGATGAAAGTGAAAACTACCCCAATAAGGTCAAGTTTACGCCTTCAAATGAAATGCGTTCTTTTATATCCCGCCAGATTGCCGATGCCGTTAAAGAAGCATGGCAGAATCGTGCTGCAGGCTCGATCTCCTATGGGTACGGCTTTGCAACTACCGGGCACAGCCGCCGCACGATTTATCTGGATGATACAGGCAAACGCGATCAGGCTCAAGCCGGTATTGCCATGAACGGTCACGGCAAGATGTACGGCAAAACCAATGATGATATGTTCGATGGGTACGAAGCGGGAACTGATGCTTTTATAAATATACTGTACTCATTTGATAAGACTGGCAAACTTACGGGGGCAATCATCAATGTACCGTGTCCGGCACAGACAAGTGAAGGTGCATGGATGCTGCACGCCAGTTTCTGGTACAATGTGCGGGAAAAGCTGGAAGCCAAATACGGCGGGATCGGCATTATCTGTCAGTCTGCAGCTGCTGGAGACCTTGCTCCACGGCAGATGCATTACCAGGAAGCAGAAAAACGCCGTTACCGTTTGAAGTATGCTGACAAGATCGCTGCATATATGAAAAACCCCATGAAATATCCGAAAGCGTGGATCAAAACTCCCGAAGCGGCAGCCAAGCGGTACGAGCGTGATACTGTTGAGCTTATGCGTGCCGAAGATATTGCCAACCGCATAGTTGCGGCTTTTGATGAAGTCCTTGCGTGGGCAGGCAAAGAAAAGATGAGTAATCCTGAATTGAAGCATGAGGTCAGAACACTTAAACTTGCCCGCCGCATGTTCCCGGCAGAACTGGTTGCCGAGGAAGAAGCCAAGCGTGATGAAGTAATGAAAGAGGAATTTCTCAAAGATGGCGAAGCATATGAAATGCTGATAAAAAATTCACGCTTGAACAGACGCCGCAACCGTATCGGCAGTGTAAGCAAGCGTGCTGCCATTCAGGATAAAGAGCCTTTCATCACTACCGATATTCATGTGGTCAAAGTCGGCAATGTGGCTTTTGCCAGTAACTGCTTTGAACTTTTCATGGACTATATGCACCGTATTCAGGCAAGGAGTCCCTTTGAACAGACCTTTATCGTGCAGTTGACAGTCGATGAGAACGGCAACGCAAGTTACCTTGCCACCGGGCGGGCGATCGCCAACAAAGGTTACAGTGCCACACCGTACTGCAATCTGGTTTCTCCAGAAGGCGGTCAGCAGCTTGTGAACGAAACGATCAAAGCATTAAAAGAAATCCGTTAAAATATAAGGATAAAAACAAATGAAAAAATTATTTTACAGTACTCTGGCACTCTTGCCGCTGCTGACTGCTCCGGCAGTTGAAGTTGATATTTTCAAGGAAAAGGGCGACCCGCGGGTGGTTGATTTTACCATCCCCGCATCGGAAAAAGACCCCCAGCATAAAAGTTTTATCATCGAAGGCAACGGCAAAAAATATTATCCGCAGACTCTGATGATAAGCCGTTACCCCAATGGTGCGGCACGCTGGTACCGGCTTACGGCGGATGTTCCGGCGGGCCGTTATACGGTAACTCCCGGCAAACTCCCGCCAAAAGCGGTGAAAAATGCGGTCAAAGCGGTGAAAAAGCTGGAGTGTTACAGCAATAAACTTTATAAGTTGAGTTTTGAAAAAAAGCCCTTTGTTATCAAAGTAACTTCCGGCAAAGAAGAGTTTGCCATTCATGCCCCCCGGATCACACTGCCCGACGGCAGCCAGCCGGAAGCCGTTTTTGAAAAAGTCCAGCTCTTTGACAGCGGCAACACCGTTACCGGTTTGGAATTCCGGGGCAAATACGATCATAAGAGCGACAAAGATACCCGCTACTGGCGGCTGCGGATAACCATGTGGGCAAACAAACCCTTTATCGGCGTGGAACCGCTGCTGGGGGCGGCACTGAAAAAACCGCGTACCCCCGGCAAGGTTGCAGAGCGGGAGTGGAAATACGGCGTGACCGCTTACGAAGAGATGCTGGAGTGGAAATCGGCAACCATGCAAATCGAAGCAGTCAAAGCCCCCGCCCTGGGCAAAATTTGTCACCTGACCCAGTGGGAAGATCACAGCTACGAAAAACTCCTTAACGGCAAGAGCGAAACGGTCAAAGGCGCTTTGGGGCTTTTTGATCTGGCGGGCAGAGGCTCGCTGGCGATCCCGGAAATGGCAGAGCGCTTCCCCATTGGCGTAACCCAGTCGGGCAACAAACTCAATGTGAATTTGTTTCCGGAGATCCAGCCGGTCAACCGTTATGCCAAGCGCGATAAAGAGTATGTGCATTACTTTGCGTTGCGTACCGGCAACTATGTTATCCGTGCGGGGGTGGAAGTGTCATTTCCCATGTATCTGGTGCTGAACAAAAAAGTCGATGCCGCCAAACTCCTTTCGCCAGTGCCCGTAGGATTGGTGGATGTGGAAGATCTGCAGAAGTCCGGAGCGTGGCTCAACTACATCGGCAAGCCCGATAAATACAGCAAATACTTTGATAAAGAGATCCTCATCGGTCTGGATTCTTACCTCAATTACAGCAAAAAAGAACGCTGGTACGGCTTCCTCAACTACGGCGACAGCCACGGCGAACGCACCTGGAACTGGTTCAACAACGAATACGATGCCGCGGCGATCTTCTTTGAACAGGCGCTGCGTTTCCGCAAGCCGGAGTATTTCCGCGAAGCGGTGCGTTCCATTCGCCATCAGATGGAAGTCGATACCGTCAAAAGTCATCCCGGCGGCATGAATGGAGCTATCTACACCCACAGCATGGGGCATACCGGCGGCTATTACAAAGATGGCGAATTCAAATTCAGCAACTATGGCGGCGGTGGTAAACTCTTTGTAACCAGCAAAGTATCCAACGGCCACATGCGTATCCGGGGTATGTGTATGGGTTATGTGCTGACCGGCGACCGGAGATTCCGGGATACGGCAAACATGACCGGCGATTATATCCGCAGTACCCAGCTTTTTGTCAACCGCACCTGGAGTGCCACCCACCGTGAACCGGGTTGGGCATTGGTCAATCTGACGAGTATCTACTGGATGGGGGCCACCAAACGCTTTTTGTTTGCTTTGGAAGATCTGGCGTGGACAGTTATGGCACAGGCACGCGGCCGCGGTGTGCGTTACGATAAACTTGCAACGCACAACGCTCCCAAACCGCCGGAAGGCTGGAACGAAAAGAACAGCAAATACCGTACCGGGGCTCTCTCTTTCCCGACCGGCTATCAGGCGACCGGGATGTATCTGGTGTATAAGATAACCAATGATGAATATTTGAAAAAAGCCCTGCGTGAAAATCTCAAAGCCACGGCTGACTATGTCAAGAGCCGGCTCTATTTTGCCGACCGCAAAGGTTTTGTCCACAGTCCGTGCCCGTGGCGGCGTCAAAGCACCCGCAACGGCGGCGGTGCCGGTACTGCCATGCGTAATGTGCTGTTGATAGATGCATTGCTGACCGGCAACAAAGAATCGCTGGCTATCTCCCGCGATACCATGCAGCAGATGCTTACGCGGCGTGAAGTCTTTGCTTCGCCGCTTAAAGACAGCGATCCGGATAATCCCGACCCCAAAGCAGTTACCAGCGGACTTTATTTCATACCGTTTACGCTTGAATTGATGCGTCAGCTTGATCTGGTCATGCCGGAAATCAAATACGACCTTTCACAGCGTTATACCTGGAAAGGCAGCGTGGAAGGTATGACAGGCAGAGACGAAAAAGGTAAAAAAGTCAAATGAAAAATCTGCTTTCCAGTGCCGGAGCTGCAGTTCTGGCAGTGCTTGCCGGCTGCTGTCAGAACCTGCCGCCGCCGCCGCAAGAGGCGGTTCCGGAAGCGATAACAGTTCACCGTACCGGTCAAAAGATAACTGTGGATGGCAGACTCAACGAAAGTGCGTGGCAGCAGGCAAAAGTTCACCGTCTGGTGCGGAGCAATAATTGGAAAGGTCTGCCGCCGAAAATCCGCGAAAAGGTCAAAAATGAGCCATTTCAGGGGGGCTCGTTCCGGCTGTTGATGGACGATAAATACCTGTATCTGGCAGTGGAGTTTGAGGATTCAGATGTGCTTGCCGGTTCCATAAAAAATCAGTCCCGGCTCTACCGGACGGGCGATCTGGCGGAGTTGTTCCTGACTCCGGAAGGCGGACATGCGTATTTTGAGATTTATGTCAATCCCGCCGGGGCACACACTTTTTACGCTTTTCCCGGCGGCGGAACTGCCAATTTGCTGATGATGTTTGATGAAGACCGCAAAACTCCGGGCATCAAGGCTGCCGCACAGGTGAACGGCACGCTCAACGATCAGAGCGATGTCGATAGATCATGGAGTGCCGAGTTGGCTGTGCCGCTGAAAAGTCTTGCCGGATTCGGTACAGAATTTGCACCTGGCAATAAATGGTGTATATTAGTATCCCGTTACAACTACGCCGCTCATTTGCGTAAATTGCAGTTTTCCGGCTTGCCTGAACTGCCGCCGGGGGTGAGTTTCGGCGATATAGAATATCACGCCCCGCTGGAGTTTGTGGTTGCAGAGTAAAAGGATTGGTATATAGATGAAGATTGCTCATATTCAAGGTGATATTTCTCCGGAAATCGGGTGTACGCTTGCCGGTTACGGCCCGCAGGATGTTGCCGAAGCACAGCATGATGCACTGATGTTTCACGGGTTCTGTCTGCTGGATAGCGGCAGGAAGTTTCTGTTTTTGAGTTATGATCTGTTGGGTATGGCACGGGAACTGGTGCTGGATATACGCCGGTGCTGTGCAGAAATCATCGGCGGAAGCCAGGCAGATGTTTTGTTGAGCTGTACCCACACGCACGGAGGCCCGCATACAAGGTATCACGCTAAAACTCAATATCTGGATAAAGATGCCTGCAAAATGGTGCTTGAGCGTACCGTTGAGGCCGTTGCCGCACTTGAAGAGGAAGATTTTGCTGAAACAATACCCTATTTTTATTCGGCTCAAGTGCCGGTGAATACCAATCGCCGCTATTGCGGACCGGAAAATGTCTGCCGGATGATTTGCGACCGGTATGAACTTTCGCCGTTGGCTGATGGCGTACTGGATTCCGAAGTCGGGATGCTCTTTTTTGCTTCTCCCCGCAAGGTTTTGCAGGAAGTGGTGGTAAATTATGCGGCACACCCGCTGGCATCTCACGCTTCCGGCTTGAGTGCCCACTCGATAACGGCGGATTATCCGGGATTACTGCGTGAGTATCTCAAAGATAGTCTGGGGTGCGATATAACCTTTGTTTCCGGTTCTGCCGGAGATCAGTTCCCGATATTGCCGGAAGCCGGATTTGTTGCCCTTGACACCATGGCACGGCCGCTGGCAATGGCGGTCATGCAAGGTTGGATAAGTGCCAAACGCCAGCCGGAAAAATTCTGCATGAGCAATGCTCGCTGCAAAAGCTCTATAAAGTCTTTCAAGGCCCATTTGCGTACAGATATTACTCCCCGCCAGCCGGTAACGGAAGGTATGAAGGAGTATGATCTGGAAGTACAGCTTTTGGCAGTGGGCGATATTTGTCTGGTGGGAGTGCCGGGCGAAACAGTAGCGGCATTGGGCTTGGAAATAAAGTGGCATTCGCCCTACCGCCGGACATATATTTGTTACAACTCAACTGATTATGCCAGTTATATAAATACCGCCAACTCTTTTGTGGCCGGCGGCTACGAGGTCGAATCGCAGATATTTGACAGCAATACCGGTTTGCAGATGGTCGTAACGGCAGTTGAGGCATTGCAGGAATTGCACGAATCATAAGTTTTATGTTGTATAAGAGAAAAAAATGAGTTCTCAAGTCAAGATCGGCTGGGCGGCACGGGATGTATCCACCACCGCCAGGGTAAATATCCCCGGACAGATGCACATGCGTATAAGCGAAGGCGTGCAGGATCCGGTAACAGTTACTGCACTGGCGGTGGAAAGCGGCGGCGATGCCGTTATCTTCACCGCAGTTGATTCGACCGGAATCAGCAGTGTGGTATTGCAGGAAGTTCGTGCGTTGGTCAAAGCTGTGGATGAAAGTATCCCGGTGGAAAAGATTTTGATGAATGCCACTCATACCCATACCGCACCGGATACTGCTGACAGTAATTATGTTTCCGACGGTACGATCCCGACGGAAATCGAGGTCGAACCGGGCAATATTTACCGGGCGTTTCTGGTGCGGGAAACCGCCGGGGCGATCGTGGAAGCGTGGCAGAAGCGTACCGCCGGCGGCGTGGGCTACGGCTATGGTTTTGCGGCGATCGGCAACAGCCGGAGAGTGCTTTACTTTGACGATACATCTCTGCGGCCGGAAAATTCTAAAGAAAGCGGTATTCTGGTGGATGGACATGCCCGGATGTATGGCAATACCAATGATAAGATGTTCAGCGGTTACGAAGCCGGCGGCGACCATTTTCTGAATGTATTTTTTACTTTTGACGAATCCGATGAGCTTACCGGCTGTATCATCAATATACCATGTCCGTCGCAGAGTTCCGAAAATATATATAAGATCAGTGCCAGTTATTGGCACGAGATCCGGGATCTGATCCGGCAGGAGTTCGGCGATATTTACATACTTGGTCAGGCTGCTGCGGCGGGGGATCTGGCTCCGCGTATATTGCATTACAAGGAAGCTCAAAAGCGGCGTTTCAAACTTAAATACGGCCGCGAAGAGTCTTTCGAGGACGAGTTTGTCCGCAGCGATATTGCCCAGCGGGTGTTGGAAGGCTTCAGAGAAGTTTACAGCTGGGCAAAGAATGATATTCAGAAAACTCTTGAAGTAAAGCATGAAACGCTGATGCTTGATCTGCCGCGGCGTATGATAACTGAAGCTGAATATCTCGATCAGCAGAAAAATCTTGCAGAACTGGCGGAAAAAAGCTGGATCACCGACGGCGATCCGGTGGCATGTCTGAAAGCCAACAGTATTCTCTGCATGGCACGCAAACGCTGTCAGGATATTATTGACCGCTATATTGACCAGCAGAAAGATTTGTTCCATCACACAGAAGTGCATGTTTTGCGTATCGGCGAAGTGGCGTTTGCCTCCAATCAGTTTGAGCTTTATATGGATTACATGCACCGTATTCAGGCCCGCAGTCCGTTTGCCCAGACTTTTGTTATCCAGCTTGCCGCCACGCCGGGTTCGGTGGGGACTTATCTGCCGACTGAGCGGGCAAGGGAAAACCGGGGATACAGTGCGTGCTGTTTTGATAATCTCGTTGCCGCCGAAGGCGGTCAGACTCTGGTGGAAAAAACACTTGAAATCCTTGAAAAAATCAAATAAGGGCTTGGTTTATGATCAACAAAATAAGAACTGTCAGTTATACTTTGCCGTGGGATGATGCCCCGGTGGATATATCGTTTGTTTTTGAAAATGAAAAACCTGCCGGTATCCATGGCTTTGTAACTCAAAAAGAAGATAAATTTGTTTTTGAAGACGGCACCGAAGCCCGTTTCTGGGGAACCAACTTCAATAGTGCCGCCAATTTTCCCACACATGAATACAGCGATATGGTTGCCCGCAGACTTGCCAAGTTCGGTCTGAATCTGGTGCGTTTTCATCAGATGGATGGCGATTGGTCAACTCCGAACATTTTTCAGTTCACCAAAGGCAAACGCCTTAACGATACCATGAATCTTGACCCGGAAAGCATGGATCGGCTGGATTATCTGATCTATGCGTTGAAGAAAGAAGGCATTTATGTATATATGGATCTGCTCACTTACCGGCGGTTCCGCACCGGCGATGGGGCCCGCTCGCCGGAACTGCTGAACGACGGAGGCAGACCGGCATCCAACTTTGATCCGGTGTTGATCCAGCGGCAGAAGGAGTTCTGTTCGCAAATTTGGGAACGCTACAACCCCTATACAAAACTCAAATATTGCGATGACCCGGTCTTTGCCATGACGGAGGTCGTCAACGAAAATGAGCTGTTGAGCAGTTTTTCCTGTCTGCGTTTTTCGGAGCCTTACCGGACAGATTTTGAAAATATGTATCAGCAGTGGCGGCAGAATAAAGGTATGGAGCCGGAAAAAACTCCGGTCGATCTTACTAACGAGGGCAATGCAGAGCTTACGCGGTTCAAGATGGAAGTCCAGACCCGTTATTTTGAAGATATGTATGATTATCTGCGTAAGATCGGCGTGAAGATCCCTATTGCCGGAACCACCTGGAAATTCGGCTATGCCGCCAGTCAGCAGTCGCAGAAGAATATGGACTTTATGGATGTGCATCCGTATCATTACAACTGGGGATGGAAGCCGGATATCAAACTGGTGGACAACCGCAGTATGCTTGCTCACTTTGATCCGTGGTACAATGCCGGTTCGTTCATGCGTCTTGCCAACAAACCGTTTTTCATTTCGGAGTGGGATGTGCCGTGGCCCAATCCGTGGCGTGCTGAATGTGTGTTGAATCTGGCGGCAGTATCGGCATTGCAAGGCTGGGGCGGTACTGCGATACATACTTACCGTTACGACTGCCGCCCCAATGTGGATATGATCGCTGAACCGATCACCGGCGATGCTCTGGCGGGTGTGCCGTATCGCAGCGGTGTGTTTGATACTTTCAACGACCCGGCAAAGTTTGGTCTGTTCTATCATGCTTCGCTGATAATGCGGCGTGGCGATGTTGCTGAATCTCAACGCTTTCTGGCAGTGCCCTACAAAGGAGTCATGGCGTCGGACTGCGATCCGGATTTGCCGGCAGAAAAAGATCACATCTTGTGGCAGGAGGATTTCCCCGCTCTTGATGGTGCCGCTGAAGTGGTTAAGATCGGCACTCTGCCGGAGGGCGTGGAAAAACCCGCCGCCGCCGAACTGCATGATGGTAATGAACGGATCGTGCCGGCTGATGCAGTGGAATTCGTTTCCGAAAGCGGCGAACTCTACCGCAACAGTGCCAAAAAACTTGCCTGGATCGACACGGCACGCACCAAAGCCGCTTACGGATTTCTGGGGGCCGCCGGAGAGATCAAGCTCAAAAATCTCAAGATCAAGTGCGAAAATCCCTTTGCAGTGATCGCACTTTCGAGCTTGACCGATGCACCGCTTACTGAATCTGACAACATTCTGCTGACTGCTGTCGGCAGGGCAGATAATACCGACTCTGTTTATAATAACGAAGGTACTGTGCAGTACAGCAAAGGTCACGGTCCGGTTCAGGCGGAAGTGATCGTTGCGGATATTGAATTGGAGAACTCGCAGACCGGATTTCATGTGGAAGCCATCACTTCGCACGGTATGCACATCGGGCGGACAGCGGTAACTGAAAAGGACGGCAAAGTATCGTTCCGTATCGGTGGAACATTCCCGTCGATCTATTACCTTATACAGAAGATGTGAATTTAATGAGGTAATCGGTATTGGGCAGAAATTGACTATGGAAGCAGTTTTTACTCCGCTTGAATTATCTGCACAGAATCCGCGTCAGCGTTTTCTGGAACAGTGGCAGACGCTTGAGCAGAAACTCAATGTGCAGATAACGATACACGATCATACCGGAGCATTGATTTTATCTGACGGCGGTATGCTGCACCCGCGTGGTAATCTGCACCGCTGTGATTATTGTATATTCAACCGCAAGCGGAATATCAAGCTGTGTACCGATCACTGCCATTGGGCGGTCATGAACGAAGCCGCCCGGCTGGGCAGGCCTTTTATCAGCCGGTGTCATGCCGGAGCTGTGGAGCTGATATTGCCGTTGATGCGGAACAGCGAACATATAGCAACGATCTTTGCCGGGACTTTCCGGGATCGGGATATGGAGCTGCCGTTGAGCTGGAGCGAGCAGCAGAAAAACCTTTATCTGGCTATGAATGTGTGGCAGCAGAGTGCAGTGCCCGCATTGTTGAGTACGCTTGAACAGTTCGGTGCGGCGGCATTGGCATTTGCTGAAAATGAACGGTTTTCGGCACAAAAGCAAACTGACCGCAGCGGCGAGATAAACAGCTTTTTTCTCCGCCGTGTCGCTTCGCCGGAAATAACGCTGAATGATCTGGCGGAACATCTGGAGTTGTCGCCGTCGCGTACCAGTCATGTGTTGAAGGAGGAGTTCGGTAAAAATTTCAATGAGTTGCTCAATTCTGCGAGGATCAAGCGGGCGTGTGATTTATTGCTGACTACTCAAATGTCGATCAAGCGTATTGCCGCGTTGTCGGGGTTCAGCAATGAGTATTATTTCAATAGAGTATTCAAACAGCACACCAAACTGCCGCCGGGTGTTTTCCGCAAAAGATTTTATCCGGAGGTGATTCAAACTGAAAGCAGCGAAAAAAGAGAAAAATAAATCAGCTGGCTCGGCTTTTTTATTTGAAGATTACATTTTTTATGGTATTTTACAAAGGATGCAACTGACAAAAGTCCAGTCTTGTCTTGCGGCGGCTTGCAAAAGTCCAAAAACGGTAAAATTTCGGCTGTTACCCGCCGGGTAGCACCCTCAACTTTCCCGCTTTTGTCTTTTTTGCAATCCATCCACAATACTACGACATACTTTTGTCAGCTGCATCCAAAGGATGCAAACGGTCAAAGTCCAGTCTTGTCTTGCGGCGGCTTGCAAAAGTCCAAAAACGGTAAAATTTCGGCTGTTACCCGCCGGGTAGCACCCTCAACTTTCCCGCTTTTGTCTTTTTTGCAATCCATCCACAATACTGCGACATACTTTTGTCAGCTGCATCCAAAGGATGCAAACGGTCAAAGTCCAGTCTTGTCTTTGAGCGGAGTGTTTTAGATACAGAAAATTGCAAAAACGAAAGAAAATATATTTTATGAATATTGCAGTAATTGGTAATATCGGGCATTTGAACTATCTTTTTGAAGATTTGCCGAAACTGCCGGAGTGTCAGGTGGTTGCCGCCGCGGCTGCCGGCGATCTGCAGCCTGTATCCACGCTGGCGGCAATGCAGCGGCTCCAGCGGCCGGAACCGCAGGTGTTTGCAGATTACCGCACCATGCTCGACACGGTCAAGGTGGATATTGTTGTGATCGGCGGACCTTTTGAAGAACGCTCCGCCATGTGCAAATATGCCATTGAACGCAACATAGCTGTTTTTACTGAAAAACCTGCCGCCATAACACTGGAAGAACTTACTGAACTTGAAGACGCCGTAAAAGCTCACAACGGCGTACTTTACGGCATGATGGGTATCCGTTTTGAAGCACCTTTCTACACGGCGTTCAAGCTGATAAGATCCGGTGCGGTCGGGCAGATCAAACTTATTTACACGCGTAAATCCTACAAGATCGGCAACCGTCCGGAATATTTTTTCAGCCGCGATACCTACGGCGGAACTATTCCGTGGGTGGGAATCCATGCCGTGGATTGGATAGCCTGCTGTAACGCCGGAGAGTTCGCCTCGGTGCGGGCGATCCAGCATTACGGCGAAAAGAGCCGCGGCACGCTGGAAACCGCCGCCCATTGCATTTTTGCCCTTGATTCGGGTGCGATAGCTTCGGCTGATATAGATTATATGCGTCCGGCAGGAGCCGCCACGCACGGCGACGACCGGGTGCGGGCAGTGGGCGAAAAAGGTGTCATCGAAGTAGCACAGGGCAAGGTGGAGTTGATTACTGAAAACGAAACCATATATCCGGAACTGGAAACGCCGGAACTGGGGTCTTTCGGTCAGCTGGTGCGTGATTTACAAAGTAAAAGCCCCAATCTGGCGGCGGAAACAAATTTGACCTGCAAAGTGACCCGTGCGGTACTTACCGCACAGTTATCGGCAGATAAAAATTGTGAACTTTCAATATGAGGACTTTTGAAATTACCTCTCAATATAAAAGAAGGATAGATTTTATGAGTATAAAAGTTGCACTTATCGGCGTGGGCGGTTACGGCTACATGTATGTGGAAAATTTCTGCCGTCTGGTGGAAGAAAAACGCATTGAACTGGTTGCCGCAGTGGATTTTTTCCCGGAAAAATGGCAGGAACGTATCGACAAACTGCAAGCTCACGGAGCAAAAATTCTTAAAGATGCCAACGAACTTTACAAACTCGGTGTGCAGTTTGACCTTGTCGGGTTGCCCGTAGGCATCGAAAGCCATGAACCGCTGACTATTCAGGCATTGGAGGCCGGCTGCAATGTCATGGTCGAAAAACCCATCGCCGGGAGTTTGACAGCCGTGGAAAATATGATTGCCGCCCGCAATAAAACTGACCGTTTTGTGGCGGTGGGCTATCAGCATTTTTATCAGCCTGCCACCCAGCATGTCAAAGAATTTCTGGTCAGCGGTGCTTTGGGTAAGATATTGAAGATAAAACTTATGGGCCGCTGGCCGCGCGGCAACACTTATTATCAGCGTAACTACTGGGCGGGCAGGATTTTCGGCAAACACTCGCCGGTGCTGGATTCGCCTTTCTGCAACGCCTTTGCCCATTATGTGAATATGCTTTTGTACCTTTCATGTGCCGACCGCGAAGCGGCATCGGTTCCGGAACTGGTCAGTGCGGAGTTGAGCCGTTCCCGCGATATTGAAAACTTTGATACGGGTATAGTCAAACTCAATGCCGGCAATATTCCCGCAACGATCATGCTGACGCACTGCTGCGGCGAAACTTTTGCTCCGCGTATGCTGATAAGTTGTGAAAAAGGTACTGTCTATTACGAAGAAAATGCCGTCTGGGAAGTCCGCGATGCCGACGGCAATCTGATCGAAGGATTCGATTACCCCGGCAAAGCCGATCACCGTTACATGTTTGATGCCGTTATCAATCGTATCAGCGATCCCTCACAGCGGATCTGTACGCCGGAACTTGCTTCGGAACATGTAAAACTTATGGAACAAATCTATAAACATGGCGAAATAAAAACTCTGCCCGAAAGTGCCTACACCATCCGCGAAGAAGACGGGGTTCGCATCAACACCGGTCTGGCGGAGGCGTGGGATGAAATTTACACCGGATTGTAAAATTATGTACGATTTTGATAAAACGATCGACCGCCGTCATTGCAACGCCTGCAAGTTCATAAATCTGCCCGCTGAAGTAACAGCCATGAGCGTGGCGGATATGGACTTTGCGGTTCCGCCGGAAATAACCGGAGCATTGCATAAGCGTATAGATACCGCCAATTACGGTTATACAGTAATGGGCGATGAAGATTATCAGGCTGTGATCGACTGGACAGCAAAGCGGCACGGTGTAACGATTGAGCGTGAACACCTTATTGCCACGCCCGGTGTGCTGAACACTATGCGGTGCAGTATGTACGCCATGACGGAAGCCGGCGATAAAGTCGTGGTGGTATTGCCATTGCATACGCCTTCGATCCGCAGTGCAGCCATGTTGGGACGAAATAAGGTCGAGAGTCGGCTGTTGTGCGATGAAAATGGTAATTACACATTTGACTTTGCGGATCTGGAAAATCATTTCCGCAACGGAGCCAAAGTCCTGATGCTTTGCAGTCCGCACAACCCCTCCGGCCGGGTGTGGCGTATTGAAGAGTTGGAAAAACTTGCCGCATTGGTTATAAAGTACGATGTAAAAGTCGTTTGCGACGAAATTCACCGCGATTTGATCTATCCGGGGCATAAACATATCGTGCTGGGGAATCTGCCGGGGATGGCGGAGCGGACGATAACGGTGTTTTCCGCCTCCAAAACCTTCAATCTGGGCGGTTGCCACATCGGTTCAGCGGTCATTGCCAATGAAGAATTGCGGAACAAAGTGCGTTATAAGCTGTATGAGTTCGGGCATGAATGCGGCCGTCCGCCGGTATTTTCGCTGGCGGCTCAAACGGCGGCATATTTGCATGGCGAAGCATATCTGGAAGAATTGCTCAAATATTTGAGCGGCAATATTGATCTGGCAATGGAATATCTGGCAGATTTACCGGTAAAATGCGTCCGCCCGGAAGCCTCGTTTCTGCTCTGGGTGGATTGCCGGGAACTTGATTTGGATACTCAAGGACTCAATGAACTTTTTGCTCAAGCAAAGATTTCTGCCGATCCCGGCCACTATTACGATACATACGAGATAGCAGATTACAGC
Organism: Lentisphaerota bacterium; assembly: GCA_015061885.1. Classification (GTDB taxonomy): domain Bacteria; phylum Verrucomicrobiota; class Lentisphaeria; order Victivallales; family Victivallaceae; genus SIG78. The sequence continues at coordinate 67,951 of SUVS01000003.1, read as the reverse complement.
GGCAAACAGCACCATTTCCGTTTATCGGTGGCAATGCCGCGCAGTCAGCTGCAAATTGCTATGGAAAATTTGAAAAAAGCCATTCAACACAGGAGTTGTTCTGTAAAATGAAAATTTCTTGGTTCAAACGGGATATTACTCCGGAAATCGGTACTAAAGTTTCCGGGTATTGCATGGATGATGTATCTTTTTCGCAATGGAGCGAACTTCTGATGACCGGCTTGCTGGCTGATGATGGCGAAAACAGAGTTCTGCTCATCAGTTTTGATTTGCAGTGTATGGATAAAGAATATATCCATAAGTTCCGGCAAATGTGCGGTGCAATTCTCAATATTCCGCCGGAAGCAGTCATGCTGACCTTTACACATACACACGGCGGGCCGCAGACCAACTGCGAAGCCGGTTACAGCGACCACTTGAATGTGCCTTATCTGGAAATGCTGGAAAATGCTCTCCGGGAAGAGTGTCAGAAACTTGTTAATGCTCCGCAGGCAGTTGATTGCCACACATATTTTTATTCGATTGCGGTCGATGAAAACAAAAACCGCCGGGTGGTGAGTGCCGATAATTATGCGGCGTTTCTGCCGCACAATGCAGAATTCAGACCGCTTGCCAACGGATTTACCGATCAGGAACTCGGCAGTGTTATGTTTATACCCACCGCAGAAGGTATGGCACGGTTTCCGGCTTATGTTATCGGCAACTATGCGGCACATCCGCTGGCGGCCCATTCGTTCGGTACCGGAGGCAGGCGGATTTCTGCTGATTACCCCGCACCTTTCCGTGAATATGTTACTGCCGAAACCGGTGCGGAGTGTATGTTTGTCAGCGGAGCCTGCGGCGATATGATCCCCAAAAAAGATGAACTCGGCAGCGAAGGCACCCGGGAAATGGGCAGACATCTGGCAGAAGGTATTTTACGCAGTATGATAGATGCTTCGCGTAATTCGGCACGCTTCAAAATGCAATCGCCAAAGGTCGGAGCGATTTGCCGGACATTGCAAGTGCCGTTGCGGAAACTTTACCGCAACAATCCGGATATGTTGCGGGAACAGGATTTGGGAAAAAACGAAATCGAACTGGAAATCCAATGCCTTGCCATTGGCGATGTCTGCTTTGTAGGCGTACCCGGTGAATGGTGTGCGGAACTGGGAGCAGAGGTCAAATGGCACAGTGCTTTCCGCAAGAGTTTTATTGCATTCGGGGCAACCGGTTATCAGGATTACATGTGTCCGGGGAACTTTTTGCTGCAAGGCGGCTACGAAGCTAAAAAACAGCACTTTGCACCCCGCTATTCAATAGCAATGGTGAAAACTGCCGTGGATGCAACTTACGATTTGCAGGAGTTGCTCGATCCGGCTGCTCCAAATGAAGAACGCGATCCGCAAACGGTAAACAATCAGTTCAGAATAAAGAATTTCCCGCTTTGAACAGCACTCCGGCAGTTATAATTACTGCCGGCAGAAGCGGCGAATGAGGCACACTGTATTGTGTCGTACAGCAAACGCCTGTGTGCCGCTTCTGCCTTCGTTTCACTCCGGCGTGGCAAGGCGGCAAGCAACACGCAGTGTATAGCTTGCCAACAGCATAGGGCGGCAAGGATTCTACTCCCAAAATTTCCCAAACCTTCTCAAAATTTCCCACGCCGCCATCTATAATACAGCCCGCGTATGCGGCGAATGAGGCACACGGTATGGTGTCGTACAGCGAATACCTCCTGCAACCTCATTTGCCCGCCAACAGCAATTTCAGTTAAATACTTACTTCATCAATGCTGATACGCTTTTTACGAATGCCAGCGGGTCGGGCAGGGGACTGCCTTCGGTCAGCAATGCTTCGCCGTAAAGTATATCGGTGTATTGGGCAAGCTGTTCGCTGTTGGTATCTGCTTCGCACAACGCAAGCATCTTTTCCACTACGGGGTGATTGGGGTTGAGTTCCAGCACCCGTTTGCTTTCCGGGGCGGGTTGGTGCATGGCTTTGAGCAATCTTTCCAGCTGGGGACTGATACTGTTGCTTTCGCCGACCAAACAGCAGGTACTGTCGGTCAGACGGCGGGTCAGGCGTACTGCGGAAAGTTTGTCCTGCATTTTGTCGAAGATGTAGTCCAGCAGTTTCTGATACTTTTTGGTGGCTTCTTCCAGAGCCTTTTCTTCGGCATCGGGGTCTTTTTCGATTTCCAGCTCGCCTTTGTTGGCACTCTTGAGGTACTTTTTATCGTACTGCATAAAGTTCTGCATGATGAATTCATCCACTGGATCGGTCATTAAAAGTACATCAAAACCCTTGCTGCGGAAGATTTCCAATGCCGGACTGGCGAGGGCAAGCTGACGGCTTTCGGCAATGATGTAGTAGATGTGTTCCTGTTCGGCAGGCATGGCGTTGATATACTCTTTGAGGGTAACAAGTTCGCCGGGCTGACCGTTCATGGTTTCAAACATCACCAGGTCTTTGATTTTTTCCTGATTTGCCGGGTCAATGTGGATACCTTCTTTGAGGATCTTGCCGAATTCCTTAAAGAATTTTTTGTACTGGTCAGCATCGCGTTCCAGCATCTTTTTGAATTCGCCCAGCACTTTGCCGGTGATCGCCCGTTTGATACTGCCGAGCAGCGGATTTTCCTGCAGAATTTCACGCGATACATTCAGCGGCAAATCGCTGGAATCGACCACCCCACGCAGAAAACGCAGATAATCCGGCACCAATGCTTCGCAGTTATCGGTAATGAATACGCGTTTCACATAAAGCTGTAACCCTTTTTTCTGCATATCGGGCATAAAAAGGTTGAACGGGGTTTCTTCGGGTATATAGATCAAAGCCTTGAATTCGTTGGTGCCTTCGGCATTGATATTGATGTGCTTGAGCGGTTTGCCGCCGTGAGCGAGGTGGGCGAAGAAACTGTTGTGTTCTTCTTCGGTAACTTCCGATGCCGGACGCAGCCAGATGGCTTTCTGGCTGTTGAGCGTGCGGTCTTCGATGCTGGTGGTTTTGTCTTCGTTGGTTTTGACAAAGGGCAGGATAATGGGGTATTCGATGAAGTCGGAATACTTGTGGACGATTTCGGAGATCTTCCAGTTTTCCAGATAAATATCTTTATCGCCCTTGATGTGCAGTGTTACGGTGGTACCGCTTTCGGTGCGGTTGCACTCTTCGATGGTGTATTCTTCATTGCCGTTGGAGCTCCAGCGGACGGCGGGGGCGTCGGAGTTGGAGCGTTTGGTTTCGATGGTTACATTGTCTGCCACCATAAAGGCGGCGTAAAAGCCCACCCCGAACTGCCCGATAAGTTCCGGCGTACCTTGAGCTTGAGCGGTCTTCAGATTTTCCAGAAATGCTTTAGTTCCGGATTTGGCAATGGTACCGATATTTTCTTTGACTTCGTCGGCGGTCATACCCACACCGTTATCGCTGATGCTCAAGGTGCGGTTTTCTTTGTTTATGGCAAGGCGTATCTGCCAGTCACGCACAAGTTTGTCGTCGGTCAGTGCCGCAAAGCGGGCCTTGTCGATGGCATCGGCGGCGTTGGCGATAAGTTCGCGTAAAAAAATATCCGGATTGCTGTAAAGAGAATTGATAACCAGATCAAGCAACTGCTTGACTTCGGCTTTGAATTGCATGGTTTCTGCCATATAAACCTCCTGTTTTTGTTATATAATAAGACATTTGATAATCATTTTTGTCAGGTGAAAAGATAACTCTTTTTTGTTATATTGCAAATCGCAGCGGTAAAAAATTGTGATTTTACTGAAAAATGGCTGGATTAAGAGAGTTTTTGGATTTGCAGAAATGCTTTTACAGTGTATAATATCAATTACTGTATTTATGAACACTTATGGAGAATTCAGGATAATATGTGGTTTGAAAGAATATTGATCAAACGCAAACTTGCCAGCAATAATGCCCGGGTCAGAATAGAGGCGGTTTCCGCTCTGGATGCGATCAGCGATCTGGCGATACTGCGTGAACTTGCCGCCGCCGACCGTGATGCGGCGGTGCGTGCCGCGGCTGTCAACCGGTTTGCCGACCCGGAAATACTTTTATCTTTGCAGCATCGGGAAGCTGATCCGCAGGTGTTGGCTCTGATCGCTGACCGGATAGATCAGCTTTACGGTGAACAGGCGTTACAGGCGTGTGCCGAAGACCGCGAATGTGATGCTTTTGACCGCATTGAAAATCTGAACACGCTTATAAAAGTTGCGTTGCTTTCCAACTCGCCGCATCTGGTGCTTTCTGCTGGAGCCAGACTTACAGCGGTTCCGGATTTGTGGCAGCAGTTTTTGAGTAAACTGGAAGATGACCGTCTGGCATTGGAGCTTTATCAGCGTAACATGCCTTCGCCGGATTCGCCGGTGGCGATGTATCTTTTAAATTCAGCCAAAAGTCCGGCATTACGCGAGGCGATCGCCGCCGGGTTGCGTCAGCGGCAGGCACAGCAGGAAGCCATGATCGCAGTTAATGCTCTGGTCGGGGCGATCGAAGCTGCCGCCGATCGCGGCGATGCGGAGGAATTTGAAAATCTCTGTATGCAGTTCCGTAGCATACCGCAGGTGGATGAGAGCCTCAAAACCCGGTTTATGGCAGCCAAATACCGTTTTGCCAGGGTCAGACAGCAGCAGCTTGCGGATAGAGAAAAAGAACTGCGTGAACATGAAGTCGCCGGAGAACTGTTGAATCAGCTCAAAAGGCTGGAAAATTCCGGCAACTGGAAACTTATCCGGCAGACTTGCGAAAGCTGGAAACGCTTTGAACTGGATAAATCACGGGGTGCCGCTGAATATGCCCGGGAATTTAACTTGCTCGCTGAAAAATTACTGGCACATGCCGATGCCGTTCAGCAGGCGTATAACAAAGCTGTCCATACTGCTGAAAAAGTTTTTGCAAGTTATCAGCAATTTCTTGAAGCTGAAGAGATTCCACCGCAGGAGACCCGCCGTGAACTTTTGACTTTGCTGGAAGAAAGTCTTGCCGATATTGATGAAGTTCCGACCGCTTTTGCTGAATTGCGCGAGCGGATATTGGAAGCCGAACGGCAACTCTCCCGCCGGGCCAGAGCTGTGGCACAGGCCCGTGATATTGCCCGCTGGGAACACTATACACTGAAACTTGATTTGTGTGCCGAGCTGGAAAAACTTTCAGTTACGCCGGACGAAAATCTTTTTGAGCTGGCAAAAAAATTCCGTTCTCTGCGTGAACGCTGGAACGCGGTCGGGGCTGTCCCCAACGAGAAATTTGAAGAATTACGCGACCGTTACCACAATGTATGCAGTGCCATTCAGGAGCGTTTGGACGCATTTTTTGCCCGGCACGAGGCACAGCAGAAAGAGGCTCTTGCCACTAAAGAAGCTCTTTTGCAAGAGGCGGAAAACCTTTCCGGCTCCGATGATTGGAGCGAAACTTCCGCCCGGCTCAAAGAGTTGCAGAATCTGTGGAAAAGTGCCGGTTCTGCCGGAGCCAATGCCGACCGGGAGCTTTTTGAAAAATTCCATCGGGCATGCGATTCGTTTTTCGTCCGCCGCAATGCCGTCTGGGAAGAACGCAAAAAGTCCTTTCTTGCCGCCGCCAATCGCAAGAAAGAGTTGTGCGATGCTGCTGAAAATCTGGAAGGCAAACCTTTTGCTCAAGCCAAAGAAGAGATCGCCGCCTTGCGTGAAGCATGGCGTAATGTGCCTTCAGCCGGTAAGGATGACCGCATATTATATACCCGGTTCAACCGGGCGATCGAAAATATCTTTGCTTCTCACCGGGAAGCCGGCGACGAAGCCCGGCGGCAATCCGAGATCATCTGCACGGCTCTGGCGGAGGTGCTTGCCCGGGCGGAAAGCGGCAATGTGCCGGTAAAAGATGTGGAGTCGGATTTGCAGAGAATTCAGGAACGCTGGGAGGCACAGAGTATCCGCCCGGCAAAAGATGTTGTCCGGCGGTACGAAGCGGTATATGACAAGTTGCAGGCCGAACTTTGCAATCTGCATCACAAAGAGGCTATGTATCAGCTCGAAAGTGCCATGCAGTTGGAAGCGGTCATCGACCCCGGCGATGATAATGACAAACTCATTGACCGTCTGGGCAGACGCCTGAAAGTTTGCGGCGAACTGGAAGAACGGTTGCGGGAATGCCGGATCATCTCCGGCGGCGGCGATCTGGCTTCGGAACTGCAAACTGCTATTACCGGCAACTTCGGCGGCAGCGATTACCGCTTGACGATTGCTGAACTGGATGAGTTTTTACGCCGTTTTGTAGCAGTCGGACAAGTGCCTCCCGATGCCCGCGAGGCGGTTTTTGACCGGTTCCGGACACTTTATATCAAGGCGTTGAACGAGCTTCAGAATAATTCCAACAGTGCGGAAAAATCGGAGTAAACTATGGAACGCACAACGGTAATAATTCTGAAAAAGACCCTGTTCCGGGAAGCTGACATTATGGCAAGTGCCGTCAGCCCGGATTGGGGCAAAATGGAATTGGTCTGCTACGGGGCTCAAAGTGTTTCGGGCAAAAAATTTCCGGTGCTGGATTGTTTCAACGAATTGGAAATCGGCTTTGAGTTTTCCGAAAATGGCCCATCCAAACTCGTTGATGCAGAATTGATAACCTCGTTCGCTCCTGTCGCTGACCGGTTGGATATTTATAAATTAAGCGGTAAGATCGCCGACTTTGTGCTGAAAAATTCGGCTCCGGAGCTGCCTATGGCAATAGTGTATGATACACTGCGTCATGTGTTGGGCAATCTGGCTCTTAACGCCGCAAATGGTTCGGCTTTGTGGAGTCCGGAGGCTTGCGGAGCGGTAATAAAACTTGCCTGTTTGCAGGAAAACGGTCTGCTGCCGGAGTTTGAAGATGAGAAAGTAAGCACTTTCTTTGATGCTGTTATTGAAGCCGGCTTGGAAGGTGCGGCTCTGCCGGAGTGTAAGCCGGAGTATTGGAAACATCTGACATTGTATTTAAATACGCTCTTGCCGCAAAAATAGAATTGGCTGATATTGTTCTGAATTTTGTCAAATATAAGATTTAAAGAGAAAGGTTTTTATTGTATGTCTAAAAACGGTTCCGGTTATGTCAAACCCGATTTCATTATAAACGAAGATGCTCCGCGTATTCCTGATAATTATGAACTCTGTTTGGCTCATGAGCGTGGACTTAATTTCTGGCAGGAAGAATATCGGCGTTTGATGAACTTTGACGAAAGCAAGGTTCCACCTTATACTTTGCCCGCATTGCCTGATACATTAACCGAATGGAAGCAGGAACGCATCCGTTTGAAACAGCTTTTTCTGGATTGCATGTACGGGGAATTTCCGCCAGCTCCGGATAAAATTGAACTCAAACTGCTTGCTGAACGCTCTGATGCCTTGAACGGCATTGCTCTGCGGCGGGAATACCGGGTTTACTGCAATATGGATAACGGCAGAAGTTTCAACTTTGATCTGCTGCTTTATCTGCCCAGAGATAGTGCGGAGCCGCCGCCGTGCGTGGTTCAGTTGAACTTCAGAGGCAATCAGGCTTACGCCCCGGATATGGATATAAGACCCACCCGGGCCCCGGAAGGCGGGGCGGATTCATGGCATAAAATATTACCCAGCAGTCAGCCCCGCGGACTGGAGCCCGGCAGAATGAGTTACGAAATGATAATCAAGCGGGGATATGCCGTTGCCACTGCCTGTTACGGAGAGATCTTTCCGGATAATCTGGATGGCTTCCGCAAAAGCTGTTTTACGCTTTTTTATGATGATTTGCGTCCGGATTGCGAAATCCCGCTTTCCGAACTCCTTGCCGGACGCCGCCGCAATATCGGCGGATATGTCGCATGGGCATGGGGATATTGCCGGATAGCAGACGCTTTGGAAAAGCTCGGCGTTACCGATAACAGCAAACTTGCCTGTGTGGGGCACAGCCGTCTGGCGGTGGCAAGTCTGCTTGCCGGAGTTTACGATGAGCGGTTCAAGATGGTCTGCTGTAACAATTCCGGCAGCGGCGGGGCACAACTCAACCGCCGGAAGTTCGGTTCGATGCTGCAAGTTCTGCGGGTATGCCGTTCCAACTGGGTCTGCGACAATATGGTGCAATATATCGGCCGCGAAGACACTATGCCGTTCGATCAGCATCAGCTTCTGGCATTGGTAGCACCGCGCGGGCTTTATGTGGCATCGTCCGGTAAAGACCTGAATGCCGACCCTTACGGAACATTTCTGTCGGTCAAAGAAGCCTCTAAAATCTGGAATCTGTACGGCTTGAAAGGTTTGGAGTGTGAAGAAATGCCGCCGGAAAACTCTCCGGTCGGCTGTATGGCACGCTATCATGTAAAGACGGGCAAGCACTCCATAACGCCTTACGACTGGGAGCAATATTTGAATTTTGCCGATGAGCTGTTCGACAGAAAAAACAATTGACCGGTTGAAATTTGTGGAAACGATTTACTGCAATTCCATAATTTTGTAAAAGGGGTGTTTTCTGACATTGTTTGAGCGTTGTATTGCTTGAGAAATAGAAATACTCCCCTCCCGGGTCAAATCTTTGTTTTTGAGTTCAAATGTGTCAGAAAACCGATCCTATTTGTCTGGATATGTTTGAAAATTGCTCCGGCTATATATTTACTGTCCAAATTCAAACTCTTACGCAATTCATTTACTGACCCGAATGCGGCATCTTGATTATTATCTATGCCGAAACTTTGCAGTATGTATGGCGTTGTCAGTTTTAATGCCGTCCGGGCGGCAATGGCTCCGAACCCGGTGGCAATGGTGTGATCTTCGAGTGTGAAGACCGGCATGTTCTGCAAATCTTCCAGCAATATATCGCCGGCAAAAGGTTTCAGAAATCTTACATTCACTACTTTGACTGAAAGATGATATTCTTCCTGAAGCAAGTCAGCTATTTCCAACGCTCTGACCGCTTCAGCCCCGACCGCGTGGATCGCCAGATCGCTGCCGTTTCTCCAAACTGAGCAAGCGGGTTTTTCTATCGGCTTTATCAATGGTATATCGTTGCGGCATCCGGCTCCGCTGCTTCCCCGCGGATACCGGATAACGGCGGGAGCGTTGGAGTTTACGGCGTATTCCAGCATAAAGCCGACTTCTTCTTCACATGCCGGCTGCATGATGGTCAGATTTTTCATGCCCAGCAGAAATCCCAGATCGTATATGCCGTGATGCGTGGGACCGTCTTCTACCAAACCCGCCCGGTCAAGGACAAAAGTTACCGGCAGATCCATCAGGCATACATCGTGGAAAATATTATCCAGACTCCGCTGGATAAAGGTTGCATATATGGCACAGATCACCGGTTTACCGGCGGCGGCAAGACCGGAGGAAAAACTTACAGCATGACTTTCGGCCATACCCGCATCGTAAAAACGCTCCGGATATTTTTTTGCAAATTCATTCAAGCCGACTCCGCCGGTCATGGCGGCGACCACTGCCGAAAGACCGGTATTTTTTTCTGCCAGTTTACAGGCGGCTTTGCCGAATGCCGCCGAAAAGCCCGGTTCAGACTTTTGCTTTGGTGAACCGTCTGCCGGATCAAAAGCACTCACGCCATGGAAGCGTTCCGGATTGGCTTCGGCGGGTGCATACCCCTTGCCTTTTTGGGTGATAATATGGATTATTACCGGACGGCTGTCAGCTTTGGCGGTTCTGAATGCCCGTTCCATATCATGTATATTGTGGCCGTTGATCGGTCCGAGATACCGGATCCCCAGCGATTCAAACGGTTCACTGGGCAGCAGAAGATGTTTGGCGGCATCTTCCAGATTTTTTATGAAATTGATGATGCTTTGCGATTTTGGCAACAGTTTTATCAATGTCTTGGTGCAGTTTTTTATCCAGCGATAACGGTAACTGGTCATCATGCGGTTCAATACTTTTGATAAAGCTCCCACATTGGTGGATATTGCCATTTTATTGTCGTTGAGTATTATCACCAGATTTCTGCCGTATGTGCGAACCTGATTCAAGCCTTCCAATGCCACGCCGGAAGCGATCGCACCATCGCCGACAACTGCTATAACTTTGCATCGGTCATCGGGCGTTTGAGCCGCACACATGCCCAATGCCGCCGGAATCGCCACCCCGGCGTGTCCGGCACCGTAACACTCATAAGCATTTTCGTTGCGTACCGGGAATCCGCAACAGCCATTGAACTGACGCAGTTTTTCAAATTTTTCCGCCCGTCCGGTCAGCAGTTTGTATGAATAACTCTGATGTCCGACATCCCATATAATGCGTTCTTCCGGCAGATCAAAGCACCTCAACATGGCAACAGTCAGCTCCACCGTCCCCAGATTCGGGGCAAGGTGTCCGCCGTTGGCGGCAGATACTGAAATGATGCGTTCCCGCAATTCTCCGGCAAGCACTTCAAGTTCAACTGCGGTCAGATCACGCAAATCAGCGGGTTTTGAAATTTTATTAAGAATACTCATAATGCATTTAATATAGCACTCTTTGTTTGACATTGCCCGATTGCGGTGGTATATTTACCCGGAAAAAAAGGAGTTTTTTTATGGGTTGTGAAATAGAACGGAAGTTTTTGGTCGATTCTGCCAAATGGCAGCCGCCGTCAGCGGGAATCCGCATTGTGCAGGGGTATCTTATCCGCAGTGAAAAACTCTCTCTGCGGTTGCGTTTGGCGGGTGATAAGGCTTTTCTGACCATAAAGGGTGCCAGCAAGGGTATATCACGCAGTGAGTTTGAATACGAAATCCCGCCGGAAGACCTTGATGCCATGTTTGCGGAATTCGGCAACGGCAGATTTATCAGCAAGACCCGCTATTATCAGCAGGTAGGCTCCCATCGCTGGGAAATAGATGTTTTTGACGGCGAAAACGCCGGACTGGTAATGGCTGAAATCGAACTCGATTCGCCGGATGAACCTTTTGAAATGCCTGATTGGGTGCTGGAAGAAGTTTCCGGAGACAAGCGTTATCGCAACGCCTGTTTAGTGGAAAATCCTTACAGCACCTGGCAGTAAATATTTTTATTTGCCCGTTTTGGCGAGCTTGCCTATCGCTTTGATGCCTTGCGGATTGTAGTTGTAATGACCCATATCCGGTACGCCGGTTATGGTCTTTACTTTTGCCGGACAACTGTTGAACGCCGCAAAAACATGTGCCGCGTGGGTGTCAAAAAGCCCCACAGCAACATGGATCTGGCAAGTTATACGCCGCATGAAAAATGCTCCGTCAATATAGTCATATTTCCGGGCGATTGCTGTAACGTCCTGTTTCTGGTAGAATTCTTTGCTGTAAGAATTGGGCCACGCGGATTCCACATTTTTGCGGAGCATGAACTCTGCACTGCCGACCATGGCGGGAATCGTCGGAACTGCCAGCGTAACATTTTCATCCAGAGCCGCCGCCGCCAGAGTCTGCACGCCGCCCTGACTGCCGCCGGTAACGACCAGATCTTTACCGTTCCATTCGCTCAAAGTGCGGACATATTCCAATGCACGCAACGCCCGCAAAAACATGAAGCAGAACATTTCGTAACGCTTTTCAGCACTCTGAAAATAGGGGTTGCGGGTTTTGTCTTCAGTAATATCATCGTAAAACTTTTTGGGCTGGCGGTTAATCAGGCCGTGAGCATTGACATTGAATGTGATGAAGCCGGGTCTGAAATTCGCTGCTGCCGAGCGTACCCCGGCACCGTGATATTGCACCATTGCCGGATATTTACGGGTTTTATCTTTGGGTATGGTTATAATACCCGAAACCGGCACCGGGCCCACGCAGGCGAGCTTCATATCGTAAACTTCAAAATCTTTTGCATATTGCGGGGCAGTTTTGACTGCGACTTTTTCCTTGACAACTAAAGGTACTTTGGCAAGTTCGGCTTTTTTAGCATCCCAGAATTTGTCAAAATCTTCCGGTTCCTGACGCATGATCCGCTGTTTATCCGGATCGGCAAAAAATCCGATGCCGCTTGATTTAAGTTTAAACTTACGGTTGCGGGGATTATTGAACTGCAAAACGGTTTTGGGATTTTTTGGGTCTTTCAGCCAGCAACGGATGTATGCCCGGCCAGGTTCATTCATGGTAATTTCGATCGAGAAAGCCTGGTCGGCAGGGGTTTTGACCGATCTTACCGGCTGACCATCCTGCCTTATAACTGTATGTAAAATCAGTGAATCATCTAACGCTTTGCCGTCTTTGAATGCCTGTGCGGTAAGCGTAACTTTTTCGCCGCACTTTACAATACCGTCATCTCCGGCAGTGGACGTTACTTTAAGATCATAATCCGCAAAAAGCTGTATTGCAACAAGAGCAGCCGTCAAAAAACTCAAAAATTTTTTCATCTGAATCTCCGTTGAAAAATTACACTTTATTCCGCAGAACCGCTGAAAAATCATTGCTTTATTCAGCGGTTCTGCGGTGTTGTTCTTTCAGACTATCTCTCAAATAGCAAAGTAACTGCGGGGCTGTTCGTAGCAAAGACGCACTGCCAATGCAGTCAGTATTTCTTCCGGAGCCTGACCGAGTTCTGCCATTTCGCCCAGCACATCGGCAAGCACCCGGCGGAACATTTCGTGGCGGGAGCCGTAGCTCAAAAGTTTGCGGCTGTCGGAAACCATGCCGGAGCAGTTGTTGAGCAGATCCACACTGCCGAAATATTCCAACTGGCGTTTCATGCCGATAGGATTGTCGCACTGCCACCACGGGGCACCGATCTTGACTTTGCTGCAGAATGCACGGGCAACACTTGCCACGGTGGAAATTTGCGTGGGATCAAAGCAGTACAATACCACCTTCAGGCGGTTGTCAAACACATTGAGCAGATCCACGATGCCCGGATAGTGATCCTGGAAGCAGTTGCCGGTATCCACTCCGGTATCGGGGCCGAGCTTTTCAAAAATGCTGTAACGCACATTACGCATGGCTCCGAAGTGCAGCTGGAAGACCCAGTCTTTTTCTGCATCCAGCTCACCGGCACAGTGCATTACTGCTTTCTGGAAGTTGACGATCTCGTCTTTGCTGACTGCTTCGCCGGCAAGAGCTTTGCGGAAAGTGCAGTCGGCGGCGGCTTTGTCAAAGGTCGCTCCCGGCACGACTTCCACGCCGTGATCGCTTACGGTACAGTTGTTTTCGGCAAAGTAATCGTGGGATTTACGCAAAGCCGCAAAAAGGTCGTCGATACAAGTAAATTTCATTTCAAAGCGGTCGGCGAGCTTCTGCATATAGCCTTTCCAGGTGGGCAAGTGCATATTCATAGAGGCATCAGGACGCCAGGTGGGACGAACCAGAATACCGCCCCAGGCGGCGTTGACCTGACGGTGATACTCAAGCGTATCAATGGGATCGTCGGTGGAGCACATTGCCACCACATTGAGTTTTTTCAATATGGAAAGCGGTTTCATATCTTCTCTTGCAAGGACTGCATTGACTTTGTCAAAGATTTCGTTGGCTGTTTCGCCATTGAGGATGGTGTCGATATTCATCACCCGTTTGAGGTCGAGGTGGATCCATTCATAGACCGGGTTACCGACCAGCAGCGGGAAGATTCTGCCCAGTTCGCAGAACTTTTCACGCGGGGTGCGGGAGCCGGTGATGTATTCTTCATCGACTCCGCAACGACGCATGGTACTCCAGACATAGTGGTCGGTGGCGGCAAAAAGCTGCCATGCATCGGGATAATTTTTGTTTTCTGCCAATTCTTTTACATTGGCGTGGTTGTGGGCATCGACTACGGGCAGAGCTTTGATTGCATCAAAAATACGTCTGCCGGCGGCATTGCTGATAAGGTAGTTTTCGTCAAGAAAAGCCATGATCTTTTTCCTTTCTTAAAGGTTTTTATGTTAAAGTGTGCAAAGATAAAATACATTTCCTTCCGGGTCCTGTCCCCGGTAGAAGACTTCGCCGGGGTGAGCTTTTTCGCCCGGAGTTATCGGGTAATTGTGCAACTCCAGCTCCTTGCGGATCTTTTCCTGCAACGGCGTTGCCAGCACCAGTGTGGTTGCCGAAACTTCGTGTTCAAGGTATGCCGCTTCGGATTTTTCCAGAATAATACGCGTGCCGTCCGGGGCGGCAAATTCCACCCAGAAAGCACTGTCCACGACCGGATCGCCCAGCATGAGCAGTTCGCGGTAGAAAATACGCTGCATATCAAGATTGGCAACCCGGATAAGCACTCCGGAACCGGGACGGACATTGGTCATCATTGAATCCTTTCTGCTGAATCGTTGTCAGCACATCGGGCTACGGGGAGTCGCAACTTCAGGTACATGGCTCCAAGTCTTATGCTGGTAACAAATATTGATACGGTTAAAAATTTAGTGAAATCTGCCAATTCGGTGAACCCGGCAAGTATGCAGAAAAGTCCGCCGCCCAGCAGTGAAGCTGTTGCATAAAAATCACTGGTCAGCACCACCGGTATGGATTTACTCATAACATCACGCAATATACCTCCGCCAACGGCGGTCAGCACGCCGCAGAGGATTATACCAATAGTGTTGAGTTCGTACACCGCCCCTTTTGCCGCTCCGATGGCGGTAAATACCCCCAAACCGACGGCGTCGCAAATGGCAATAACCTTGCTCAAATTGCTCAATTTGCGGGCGATAAAAAAGACTGTCAGGGCACTGATTATGCAAATCAGGAGATAGCTTTTATCTTTTAATGCCGCCACCGGAACTGCCCCGATTATCGCATCGCGTAATATTCCGCCGCCTACCCCTACGGTACAGCCGAAAACCACCACTCCCAGCAGATCAAGTTTGTGCCGGACACCGCACAAAGCCCCCGTTACTGCAAATACTGCAGTTCCGAAAAGGTCAAAGTAATGGATTATCAGATTGGTCATGGCTGTTATATCAGGGGTGTTTATTTGTTTTCTTTCAGGCGTTCCACATCCTGCCGGGTCATTTCCACGACTGCCCCGAAACGCTGTTGGTTGCTGTTGTCGGCAGAGATGAGCGTTTCGTGAGCTTCCAACACTGTTTCGGCGGCACTTTTCATATCTTTGGCGGTCTTGCCTGCCGGATAGATGATCGTTTCGTAGGGTATAAATTCGCCGTCTTCAAATTTGAAAAGTTTTTCTACGCCCAGACCTTTGAGCAACTGACGGTTGCCGCCGGCATTGAGCAACCGCATTTTCAGCTTGCTTTTGATTCCGGTCAGAGCCAACATGCTCAAGACCCCCATACAGGTGCTGTCCATGCTCAAGCAGTCGGACAGGTCAATGGTCAACTCTTTTGCATCTGCGGGCAGATTGTTGACAAAATCCCGGAGCGGAACAACGGTTTCAAAATTAACTCTTCCGGACAAAACAATGCCGTATTTTTCTTCTTTGCGGCAAATCAATAAATCTCCTGCCATAAATCACTCCATTTCGTTTCCGCTTGAACCCATGCTCAACGCCGCATGCAGTACGCCGCGTACCCGCCGGATCTGACAGTGCAGATCGTGCAATGACTGCGGCACTCCGAGTGCCATGATCATTTCCGCACAGAGTTCGTGCGACAGATGCACATGCGTTGAAGCTAATATTTTTACAGCGGCATCGTGCTGAACTTTGGTAAGTTTTGCACAAAGTTCCCGCTGATGATGATTGTATAAAACAGTTATAGTACCGAGCATTTCCGTATCGCTTTTGCTCCACGCCGAATTCACCAGGTAATCACGCAGAAGTTCCCGGACAAATTCCGAACGGTTGACACTTTGTGTTTCCGCCATCTTTTCGTCAAGCTGATGCAAAAGCTGATCGTCCAACGCTATCGTTACCCGGTTGACTGTACTCTTTTTCATATAAAAACTTCTGCCTCCAATTTTACATAAAAAACGGAACCTGTTCCAGTTGGAAACTGCGGGGATCGTCCGGCTCAAAAAAGACTTTCATCAAAAACAATCCGTGTGCCGGAGCGGTATCCGGGGCAACTGTCCGGTCGCGGGATTCAAGGATGTTTTTTGCTTCGCCGGGCTGGATCGTGCCGTTGCCTGCGGCGTAAAGCGTGCCGACTAA
Organism: Lentisphaerota bacterium; assembly: GCA_015061885.1. GTDB lineage: Bacteria > Verrucomicrobiota > Lentisphaeria > Victivallales > Victivallaceae > SIG78. The sequence continues at coordinate 52,013 of SUVS01000003.1, read as the reverse complement.
ATTACGCACCATTTTATAGAGAAAACCGTTGCCGATAAAGGTCAGACAGCGGAAGTTGCCGAAATCCTGTACTCTTATATCATAAATGGTACGCACGGCATCATCAATATTTTTGCGTTCGGCTACAAAACTGGAGTAATCGTGCGTGCCGATCAGGTGCGATGCGGCTTCACGCATTTTTTCCGCATCCAGTTTCCAGGTCGAAAGCATACTGTATCTGCCGGAAAACGGCGTTTCCATGCCCATGTTTATAACATAAGTATATGCCTTGCCGATCGCGTCGTAACGGGTGTGGAAATCCAGCGGCACCTCCCGCACACTTCTTATTCTGATCGCCGGGGGCAGCTGCCGGTTGAGAGCGTTCTGCAATTTATCCAGCGGTATAACCGGTCTTACCGGCGTAAGAAAACTTGCCGCAAAACCGATGGCATGCACCCCCGCATCGGTACGGCTGGAGCCGATCAGGTGAATGAACTGTCCGCCGTAGAGTTTTGTCAGTTTAGCTTGCATATCTTCCTGCACCGCCAACCGGTTGGGCTGGATCTGCCAGCCGCCGTATTCACTGCCGTCGTAGCTGATTTCCAGCAGTACACGGGAGAGCGGCTTGTAGCAGGTAGCTTCCAGAGTCCGGTCTTCCCGCAAAGAGAATTCGCCTTCCTGCGGAATATACAACTGATTGGACGGCTTGAATTTACCCATAAAACTTAAAACTCCGGAGCGGCTTTTTTGTGATCTTTCATATAAAGTTTGCGGGCGGTTTTATCCACTGCCTGCCAGAATTTTTTATCGTTTTGCAGAGTATCACGCAAACTTTTATGACTGTACAGTTTCATAAACCGGTAAAAATCTCTCCGGCTCAATCCGGCATCCATGCTCGAAAAATAGAGCCCCGCCGTATCTTTGACCCGGTAGCGGAACGGCAGAGTTTTCCAGATCAACGCCCGGTGCAGATCTATGACTGAAACCAGCGGCCGCTGGGCACCGGCAGTTTTCATATCCAAAAGAAAGTGGCAGATGTAGCAATCGCGGTGGCAGATGTTGTTGTCGTGCATGATCGACGACGAGCGTGCCACTTCCTTGAGCAGAGCGTATTTGAATTTGAAATCCGGACGCTTTTCCGCCCAATTCCGGCAAATATCTTCCAGCGAAACATTGTCGCACAACTCCGCTGTTATCAGGAACGATTCGCGTTTTGCCGGATCGGTGCCTTTTTCGCCGTAAGCCTCGGCGGTCATGGTCGGCACATCAAGTGCGGTCAACGCATTGATGGCGGCAAATTCATTGCCGGCTCCCAGAATGGGCAGTTTGAATTGCAAGAGGTTTTTGAAAATCTCTTTCCAACCCACACCCAGATGGTGTTTGAGGAAAAAACTTCTGTCGCCCAGCTCCAGCCGCATGGTGCGGCGGGTCTTGACTTCCCGGAACAATGTGCCGTCAAGTTTGCCGACTTCCTCAAACGGATCGCTGTTCTGCCACAGCTTTTGAAAAAATTCGCTTAAAAAAAGTTTTTTCACTGGTTTTTTACCTGTTAAAAAATAAATGTACAAATATCCGGAATATAAGATAACCTCACAAAACGATTTTCGCAAGCTCTAAATTACGCTTTTTTTAATGTTTCAAGTGGCAAAAAGCCGATATTTGCTGTATCTTATGAAAAATACAGTTTTTTCAACGCTGAACAGGATGGATTTTATGGATAAAAGTTTTCGATATACCGTATTGAGCAGTACGCAGAACGCAACTTTCAAATCGGTTATGAAACTGCGTGACCGGCGGGATCGGGAAAAACGCCGTCTGACCGTGCTGGAAGGCTACCGGGAGCTGACCCGGGCTCAAGAATACGGCATGGAACTGGTGGAGTGTTTTTTTGCTCCCGAAATGTTTCTGGGCGAAAATGAGTTTACTGTCCTCAAAAGCCTTGCCGATGCCGGAGTGCGGGTTTATCAGGTTCCGCCTTTCATGCTCGAAAAAATGGCTTACCGCGACCGGCCCGAAGGTTTGATCGCCACGGCAAAAATGCTCCGGCATACTCTTGATGATCTCCCGGTAGTGGAAAACGGTCTTTATCTGGTGGCCGAAGCCGTGGAAAAACCCGGCAATCTCGGCAGTATGCTCCGCAGTGCCGATGCCGCCGGAGTTGACGGCATGATAATCTGCGACAAAACCACCGATATATACAACCCCAATGTTATCCGGGCATCCACCGGGGCATTGTTCGCCGTGCCGCTGGCTGAAGCCACTACCGACGAAACTTTTGCGTGGCTGCGTAAGCACAATATAAAGATACTTTCTGCCACGCCGCACACCGACAATATCTATACCGATGTGGATCTGACCACCAGTGTGGCCATTGCCGTTGGCACCGAACAGACCGGTCTGACCGAACGCTGGATGACGGAGTGCGATCTGCCGGTGGTGATCCCCATGCTCGGACAGATAGATTCGCTGAATGTGGCAACTGCCACCACCATACTGCTTTACGAAGCGGCACGCCAGCGTAACTGGAAAATGCACGGCAAACGGTGATTTTATGAAAATATCAAGCGAATGTGTAAGCTGTGTTATCAGCAGTTGTTTTGACCTCATGGCAAAACAGCTGCCGGAAAAACTTCATAAGACTGCGGCGGCGGAAATGCTGAAGATCGCAAGCTCGCAGGATTGGCAGGAATCTCCGCCGGAATTTGCCCGTAAACTCTACACTTTTCTGCGGGATTCCGGCGGTAAAGCCGACAGTTTTGCCGAAGCTAAAAAGCAATCGACTTTGCTGGCTCTGGAGCTTATGCCCCGGATGCGGAATATCATAGCTCAAGCCGATTATGAGTTCGCCGCGGTGGTCAAAGCTGTTATCGGCGGCAATATCATTGATTGCGGGATCAATCGCGATATGGAGCTTGATTCGGTGATACCCCAGCTGAAAGATGTCTTTGATATGTTTCTGGATGAAAAACTCATCCGGAGCTTTGAAGAACGCTTTTTTCAGGCCGGAACGCTCTTTTACATGCTCGACAACTGCGGCGAAGCAGTCTTTGACCGCTTGCTTATTGAGCGTTTTCCCGGCAAAGTTATCCTGGGGGTACGCGGCGATTTTATCCTTAACGATATAACCCGGCATGAGCTGGAGGATTCCGGTTTGGGCGGATACGAATTTGTTGATACCGGCGATGCCACACCCGGCGTGGCACTCAAGCGGGCAAAAAAAGAATTTCTTGAAGCAATGCAAAGCTGCGATATGGTGATCGCCAAAGGGCAGGGCAACTTTGAAACGCTGGATCTTTATTGCCGCCCCATCGTGCATCTATTGAGGGTGAAATGTCCGGCGGTTGCCCGGACTTTGAACATGCCCCGCCACTCGCTGGCTCTGGTTATGCGGAATTTTCAGCAGTAAAATTTGCTTTTTTTATTGATTTGAGTTATCTTACAGAATATTCCATTTTTAACCCAAACAAAGGAAAATTATGAAAAACTTATGTCTTATGCTGTTGGCAGCAGTTTTTGCCGCCTTTTCAGTAAGTGCCGCCGAAAACGCCGCTCCTGCGGAAAAACCTGCCAAGGCTGTTAAAAAAGCGGCGAAAAAAGCCAATGTTCTGCCTGCCGATGGCGGCATGAAGGCTTCCACCACCGCCACACCCCGTTTTAACCCCAAAGCCAAGAAAAAGAACGCATGGCACAAGCGTTACGACGAAAAACTCAAGCAGATCGCTGATTACAAAAACGATGTGGATATGGTCTGGATCGGCGACAGCATCACCCATTACTGGGATACCGACGCCCTGAAAAACAAGAGAAAGTTCGGCGGTCTGGCTACTTACAATAAATACTTCAGCAAATATAAAGTCATCAATCTGGGTTATGGCGGCGACCGCACCCAGCACGCTTTGTGGATCGCAGCCAAAAGCCCGTATTTGAACAACATCAAGCCCAAAATGGTGATGGTTATGATCGGCACCAACAACATTGCCAGAAATCGTGCCACCCCGGCTGCCGCTGCGGCGGGGGTCACCAAAGTTGTGGAAGCATTGCGTGCCAGACTGCCGGAAACCAAGATATTGCTTTTCGGCGTATTCCCCCGGGAAGCAAGTGCCAAACACATCTACCGTAAGCATATCAAAGATATAAACGCTGTTATCAGCAAACTGGCGGATGATAAAAATGTTTTCTACTGCGATATCACTGATAAATTTCTGGATAAAAACGGCACTCTCTCCAGATCGATCATGCCTGATTTACTTCACCCCAACGACGCCGGTTACGAGATCTGGGCACAGGCGATGATGCCTTATGTGGAAAAATTTGTCGGCAAAAAATAAAAAATCACAATATTTAGATAAACAAAGGAAAAATCATGAAAAAGACATTGCTTATGCTGCTTGCCGCTGCCTTCGCCGCATTCAGTGTGAGTGCTGCTGAAACCAAAGCCTCTGCTGAAAAACCTGCCGCTGAAAAAGCTGCCAAACCGGCTGCTGAAAAGGCGGTAAAAAAGGCTGCCAAACCCAGAAAAAAATATGTTATGCCCGCCGACGGCGGTTTGGCTGTTTCAACTACTCCCAAAGCCCGCAACAATCCCAACGCCAAGAGAAAGAGCACTTGGCACAAGCGTTACGATGCCAAACTCAAGCAGATCGCCGATTACAAAAACGATGTGGATATGGTCTGGATCGGCGACAGCATCACTCATTTCTGGGAAAAAGATTGCAATGGAAATAACAATAAGTACAAAATCGGCGGTCTGAATACTTATAAAAAGTATTTCAGTAACTACAAGGTCATCAATCTCGGGTATTCCGGCGACCGCACCGAAAACACTTTGTGGGTAGTCAACGAAAGCGGCTATCTCAAGAACCTTAAAGCCAAGATGGCGGTAGTTATGATCGGTACCAACAATATAGGTCATAAACGCTCCACTCCCGCTGCCGCTGCTGCCGGGGTCACCAAGATCGTGGAAGGTCTCCGCACCCAGCTGCCCGATGCCAAGATCGTGCTTTTCGGCGTGTTCCCCCGTGGTGCCAATGCCAAACACATTTTCCGCAAACAGGTTGCCGAAATCAATAAAGTTATTTGCAAGCTGGGCGATGACAAGAATGTTTTCTACTGCGACATCACCGATAAATTTGTCGATAAAAAAGGCAATCTGCCCAAAACACTTATGCCCGATGTGCTGCACCCCAACGATGCCGGTTACGAAGTCTGGGCCCAGGCAATGATGCCTTATGTCGAAAAATTCGTCGGTAAAAAGTAAGCGGTAAAACACTCTGAAATCCAGCCTTGTCTTGCGGCATGTTTCAAAGTGTTATACCGCATCAATTCTATCGCAATAATATAAAGCTCTGTTTCCAATATCGGTTGATAAACAGCAACGATATTGAATAAGATTTTTCAAAACTTAAAAGGCATTTATCTTTTTGCAGGGCAAAAAGATAAATGCCAATAAAAGGTTTGGGAAAAAGGGGTGGAGTTTGAGGAGGGGAAAAAGGACCTTTCCTCAAAAGGTCTTTTTCCCCTCCTCAAGTTTCAACTGTAAAGTTAATACATTATGAAAGTTCTGACTGCGCCGACCGTTGCTGAAATGGTGGTTAAAAAGTCCCGGTTTTTATCGGAGGCTATCCCGGTGGATAGTGCCGAAAAGTCCCGGGCGATCTGGCACAGTCAGAAGCTCAAATATGACAATGGCGGGCACATCGTGTTTGCCTTTGTTGTGGGCAATTCCGGTGGTATTCTGGGGTGTTCCGATGATGGTGAACCCGCGGGTACTGCCGGACGGCCGACGCTGGAAGTGGTGAAAAACTCCGGCATCACCAACTTTATTCTGACCACTGCCCGCTGGTACGGCGGCATCAAGCTGGGTACCGGCGGCTTGGTCAAAGCCTACACCGAAGCGGCTCAAATCGCCTTGGAAAATGCCCCCACCCGGGAGCTGCAAATGATGGCACACATCAACTTTGCCTTGCCTTACAATCTATTGGATCAAACCAAAAAGCTGCTGGAGGGGTTGAAGTTTGAAGCCTTTGAGGAAAATTACACCGATAATATAGAGTTTACCGGGCGGCTGCCGGAAGCAAATCAAGCCGAATTGGCAGCTTTTCTGCAAGATGCCAGCAAAGGTTCGGTAGTGCTTAATATTGAAAAAACAATTCTGGAATAATTTTCCGGAGCTTTATCAGATCAAACTTACCGCATCCATATCCAGATATAAATCTACGGATTTTTTCCATACTTCGTGCAGTACAAAGTGCCGCAGTGCCCGCCGCACCTGCGAAATCTTTTCGCCCCGGAAAGTAGCTATATACCGGTATTTGCCTTTGATCCGAGCCAGCGGTGCCGGTGCCGGTTCCACGGCGATAACGCTTTCATCGCAATAGGCTTTGGCTTTATTGAAAACGGCGTTTATCACTTCCACGGCGTCGCTTTCGTTTTCGCTTCTGGCGTACAATGCGATTAAATGACCGAATGGCGGATATTGCAGAACTTGCCGCACCGAGGCATCGTATTCGTAAAACGCCGGAAAATCCTGTGCCACAGCGTAGCGTATAACATCGTTGTACGGGCTGAAAGTCTGGATTATGACTTCGCCGTGTTTATCGCCTCTGCCGGCACGCCCTGCAACCTGGGTCAAAAGCTGGAATGTGCGTTCCGAAGCCCGCACATCGGGTATATTCAAGCCGCTGTCGGCATTGATAACGCCGACGAGGGTCACATTGGGAAAATCCAGCCCTTTGGCGATCATCTGCGTACCGATAAGTATATCCAGTTCGCCGCGGCGGAATTTTTCCAGCGTTATTTCATGCGAATTTGCTCCCCGCATGGTATCTGAATCCATGCGTTCAATGCGGGCGTAGGGGAAAATCCGCCTTGCGGCTTCCTCAATGCGTTCAGTGCCCACCCCCCGGAACTTCAATACATCGGCATTGCACTGCGGACAGTGTGCGGGAGCCGGAGCGATCCTGCCGCAAAGTCCGCAAGTAAGCATCTGGCGTGATTTGTGATAAATATATGCTTTGGAGCAATCCGGACACTCCGCTACCCAGGTGCAGTCCTCCTCCGGACAGCCGAGTTCGCGGGCAAATCCCCTCCGGTTCAGGAAGAGTATCACTTGCTCTTTCAAACGCAAGCGGTCATGGATGGCACTGACCAGTTCGGGGGTAAAAAGCGAACTGTTTTTTTCGTGATTTTCTTTTGCCCGTGCCTGTGCCACTGCCAGATCCACTACCCGGACTTCCGGCAGCGGGGAGTCTTCGGCACGGTTTTTGAGAGTCCAGAGTTTGTATTTGCCGTTGAGGGCATTGTAATAAGTTTCCAGCGACGGCGTGGCACTGCCGAGGATCACGGCGGCGTTTTCCAATTTTCCTCGCATAACGGCTACATCTCTGGCTGAATAACGCGGAGCTTCGGATTGTTTGTAGCTGTTTTCGTGTTCTTCATCGACTACGATCAACCCCAGATCAGCCAGCGGGGCAAAGAGTGCCGACCTTGCTCCGATGGCGATCTTTGCTTCCTGCCGGTAGATTTTCTGCCACTCTTCCCGCCGCTCGGCATCGCTCAAACGGCTGTGAAGAACCGCCAGAGCATTGCCGAATCTGGCACGGAACCGCCGGACAGTTTGCGGGGTAAGCGAGATTTCCGGCACCAGCACAATGGCACTTTTGCCCAGTTCAAGAGCGTGGGCAATACTTTGCAGATAAACTTCGGTCTTGCCCGAACCGGTAACGCCGAAAAGCAATCCGGTGCGGACTTTTTCTTCTTCATGGTCAAGTAAATAGCAGATGCCTTCCAACGCTTTGGCTTGTTCCGCCGTCGGCGTGCGGGGTTTATCGGGAGCGACTTTCATTTGAAAACGCTCACGCCTTGTAGCGGTGGGATCGACGGAGCCGACTTTGATAAGTTCTTCATCCAAAAGAGCTTTGACTACACTTGCTCCGGCTCCGCAACTTTGGGTTATTTCTTCAGCAGTAAGGTATTCTTCACGCGAAAGCAGCTGCAATACGCTCAAGCGTTTGGCGGCAGATTTGTGATTGCTGTGCGTATGAAAATACTCATCGACTTTGCTTTGTTCGCCCAGCACGAAACGCCTTTTGCCCCGGTTTGCCGTGCCGCGTCTGACCGCACCCGGCAGCAGGGCTTTGATGGTCTGCTCGTAACTGCAGCAATAGTAATCTGCCATCCAACTGCCCAGTTCCAGAAGTTTGGCGGGCAGTTGAGGAGTGTTGCTTTTGACAGCAAGAATGTTTTTGAGTGCAAATTTGCTTTGGAAATTTTCCACATTGCTTACACTCAAAACACATCCGGTGCGGCGGGTTTTGCCGAACGGCACTTCCACCCGCACACCGGGGTGTACCGCCGAAGTCAGCTCCGGCGGCACGATATAATCGAACTTCTTATCCAGTGAAAGTTCTACAATGACTTTGGCTATAAGCACTTATATCTTCAGCAGTCTTCCACGGCCGGCGGAGTGCGGAATTTGAAACCATAGCGTTCGTTGTAGTCGCGGACTTCTTTTTCGATGGCAGTAGCCAGTTTGAGGGCTTTGAGTCCGGCTTCGCCGGAAACTTTTGCCGATACCACACTGCCGGACTCCTGCGAGGCCTTGACTGCGGCGATAAAATCTTCCAGCTCGGCAGCCAGAGCATTCTTTTCGTTGAGGGCAATATCTTTGCGTGCCAGACCGATGCGGTTGCGTTTAAGCACCACGCCGGAGTGTTTGCCGTAGTCCATGGAGAGGTAGCAGTCTTCCTGAAACACGCGGAAACGCCGCATGGGTTCCTGACTTACGCGGCTGGCGGTCATGTTGGCAACCGAACCGTTTTGGAACTTGATACGCACGCTGACGATATCTTCGGTCGTACCCATTACCGGAATACCAACAGCGTCAAAACGTTCCACATCGCTATCGACCATGGTCAGCACCAGGTCAATATCGTGGATCATCAAATCGAGTACTACGCTGACTTCCGTACCGCGGCGGTAACTGCCGGGTCGCGGCGGCGGATAATTGGCAAGACGGTGGGCTTCGATAAAACGGGTATTGGCTTTGTATTTTTCCAGAAAATCCATTGCCGGGTTGAAGCGTTCCACATGACCGACTGCCAGAACTACATTGTTTTCTCTGGCGGCTTTGACCATGGCTTCGGCTTCTTCGACCGTGGCGGCGATGGGTTTTTCCACCAGAACGTGCTTTTTCATTTCCAACAGCGGAATAGTCATGGCGTGGTGGTAAGTAGCGGGCACTGCCACAGAAAGAGCGTCGCAGTCGGCGGCGAGTTTCTGCCAGGTATCGTAAACTTTAAGTCCGAATTCTTCGCCGACCGCACGGGCAGTGGCGGCGGTGGTGTCAAAGATACCGACGACTTCAGCATTTTCACTCAAATTATAAAGACGGGCATGATGCCGCCCCAACGCTCCGACGCCGATGACGCCGACTTTAAGTTTGTTGTCAGCCATAAAAAATCCCTTTTGATTTATGGAAATTGCCATTGAATAATAATAATATAATCACTATTTGCCAAAACTCAAGAAAATTTCTTTGCAAGAATGGGTTTTCCGGGTTATATTTACTTTAAGCATATAATTTTTAACGAAAGGCGTTATTATGTCCGGCAATTTTGTTTACAATCGCGTGTTGCTCAAGTTGAGCGGCGAAACTCTCAAAGGTTCATTCGATCACGGCTACGACTCCGAGGCTGTCCGCAATGTCGTTGCCCGCATCAAACCGCTGGTCGATCAGGGTTTGGAAGTGGCGATCGTTGTAGGTGCCGGCAATATCTGGCGTGGTGTTATGGGAGCCAATACCGGCATGGATCCGGTTTCCTGCGACTATATGGGGATGCTGGCAACCATGATGAACGCCCTCTGTCTGAAGGAGTTCTGCAACAATAACGGTCTTAATGCCGAAGTTTACGGTTCGCAGGCATGGGGTACTGCTGTTCCCCAGTTCGACCGTGCTAAAGCAATGCGTGATCTGGAAGCAGGCAAAGTTGTGATCTTTGCCGGCGGCACCGGCAGTCCTTTCTTTACAACCGATACCACTGCCGCACTGCGGGCGTTGGAAACCCAGTGCGATGCCGTGCTCAAAGCCACCAAAGTCGATGGTATTTACACTGCCGACCCCTTCAAAGACCCCAACGCCGTGCGTTACAAGGTTTTGAGCTACGAAGAAGCCTTGAGCAAACAGCTCAAAGTCATGGATGCCGCCGCTTTCAGTCTGTGCCGCGAACACGATCTGCCCATTGTGGTATTCAACTTCTTTGAAACCGGCAGTTTGGAACGCGTTCTCATGGGCGATACTTCCGCCGGAACGGTGGTGAAATAATGGCGATACATCCGACCGCCGCCATTGCTCCGGGAGCAAAAATCGGCAGAAATGTGGAGATCGGCCCCTATGCAGTGGTGGAAAATAATTGCGTTATCGGCGATAACTGCTGGATAGATGCCCATGCCAAAGTTTGCGAATACACTACTGTCGGCGAAGGCACGCGGATCTATTTTGGAGCATTGGTCGGCACTGAACCGCAAGATCACCGTTTCAAACCCGGCTTGCGGAGCTTTACGGAAATCGGGAAAAATGCGGTCATCCGGGAGTATGTTACTATTCACCGGTCGCCGTTTGAAGATAAAGTCACCCGTGTGGGCGACGGAACTTTGCTGATGGCATTTGTGCATATCGGGCACGATGCCCAGATCGGAAGCTATGTAACGATCGCCAATCAGACGGCGGTAGCCGGACATGTTATTATCGAAGACCGGGCGGTGTTGAGTGCTTATGTGCTTATCCATCAGTTCTGCCGGATCGGTAAACTTGCCATGATCGGCGGACGGACGATCCTGCCGCAGGATGTGCCGCCATATTGTATGCTTGCCGAAAACTGCCGGGTCTGCGGCCCCAATGTTATAGGTATGCGGCGGGCAGGAATGAGTTCTGATGAACGGCTGGCGATCCGCAAGGCGATCAAAACCTATTTTTTCAAGGATTTGAACGGCAGTAATGCCCTTGCCGAGATCGAAAGCGAACCCATGACGCCGGAAGTGGCACACTTTGTGGACTTTATCCGCAACAGCGAACGCGGTATAATGGCAGGCGAAAGCGAACTCGCCGGCTTTATGTTTGACGAAGAATAACCAAACCATTTAACTATAAGGAATACAACACTATGAGTAATTTTGCAAGCGATATGGAAAAATTTGCCTATGCAGTCGGTATCAACATGGGCGAATATGTTCAGCAGATGGCAGTAAAGATGGATGGCAAAGTCGTTGCCGCCGGTCTGGCCGATTATCTGGCTGGTGAAAGCAAACTTTCCCCCGAAGAATATGCCCAGGCTATGCAGAAATTGCAGGAGCTTATGCGTGCTGCCGGTGAAAAGGAAATCGAAGCCGTTGCCGCCGCCAACCGCGAAGCCGAAGCCAAATTCATGGCAGAAAACGCCAAAGCCGAGGGCGTAAAAGTTACCGCCAGCGGTTTGCAGTACAAAGTTATCGAAGAAGGCAACGGCCCCAAACCCGCCATGAACAGCAAAGTGCGTGTTCACTACGAAGGCAAACTCCTCAACGGCGAAGTCTTTGACAGCTCCATCCAGCGTGGTGAACCGCTGGAATTCATGCTGACCCAGGTGATCGCCGGCTGGACTGAAGGTCTTCAGCTTATGAGCGTGGGCAGCAAATACCGTTTGTTCATTCCTTCCAAGCTGGGCTACGGCAAACGCGGAGCCGGTCAGGCGATCCCGCCGGAAGCCGCACTGATCTTCGATGTGGAACTTATAGCCATAGTCTGAAAATAACAGTAAAAGCGTGTTGCCCGAAACAGCACGCTTTTTTGTTTAGGCAATACCGGTAAAATAAAATGGCATCTCCTGTTCTATGGTTGGAAAATCTGCCCCGCAAGCTGAATACTCTGCCTCATCTGCGAACGTTGGAGCATTGGCAGGATTTTCAGCTCAACAGCGGTAAATGTAATTCATTACAATTCTGTTTCCGCTTATCCGGAAACAACTTGCAGAAATTGCAATTGAAGATCGACGGAGTTTTTCACGAGGTGGGATTTCCGCATCTGATGATAAAATATCCGGGGCAGGATATTGAGTTTCTCAATGTAAATTCAGCGGATGTTTTTTACTTTTCCTACCAGCCGGAGGCGGAAGCATTTTTTGCCCGTTGCGGCTTACCGGGTAATTTTTACATTGCCGAAATATCGTTGCCGGAGAGCATGCCGCAGGTCATGGAACTGCTGAAAAACTCCCGCAATCACTTGAACGAACCGGGGTGTGCCGATAAACTTGATCTGGCTTGTTACACGCTGGTTCACGAAGCTATGTTAAGTTGGACGGCAAAACAGACCGAGTTGAATGAAGTTGACAAAAAAATCCTGAATATAGCCTCTTATCTGCAAACGCACTATACGGAAAAGTGCGATATAGACAAACTTTCCGCCCACTATGGTTTCAGCCGGAGAAATTTCCTGCGTTACTGGGAAAAACTTTTCCATTGTCCACCCGGCAGTTATTTGAATAAACTCAAATTGCTTGAAGCTAAAAGAATGCTCAAAGAAACCACTCTGCCGCTTTCAGAAATTGCCACCCGGCTGGGTTTTTGCGATGACGGTTATTTCTGCCGTTTTTTCCGCCGCAATACCGGTATGACCCCACGCAGTTTCAGAGAAAAATAACCTTTGTCAAAAAAGTCCAATTTATTTGACATAATCATCCTTGACACCGCTGTTGAGCTGTTGTATTATTTGCAAGCGTGTTTTTATAAAAGCTTTTTCACTGTACAACAAAAAAATGTAAACAGGGGTTTTTCATGGATCGCAGGGATTTTATCAAAAATGCATTTACGGCTGGAGCCGCCGCCATGCTGGGTGGTTCAACATTTGTTGCCGGTGGTTGCCGGAGCGTCAGCAACGGAAGCAGAAACGGAAAGAGCATAAGTATGCAAAAACAGGTTTTGAATGGAATTGACAATATTCAGGCAGTTAAAAATGCTTTGAAAAACTATAAAATCGGTCTGGTGACCAACCCTTCTGCCATCGACCGGCAATGCCGCACCGTAGCCGATCTCTTGGCGGCGGAAAACCGTGTGGAGGTCTTTTTTGCTCCCGAACACGGCATCCGGGGCGATTTGCAGAACGGGGTCAAATTTGACGATACCATCGACCCGATCTATAAGAAAAAGGTCTATTCCATATATCGCCCCACTTTGCATCTGACCGAAGAACGGGTCAAAGATATCGACGCCATTGTTTACGATATTCAGGATGTGGGCAGTAGGGCATTCAGCTATTTGCGGACATTGGCTTACTTGATCGAAGATTGTGCCAAACTCAATAAAGAGTTGATCGTGCTTGACCGCATCAATCCTCTGGGATTGGAAGCGGTGGAAGGCGTTATGCCCGAAGGGGACTTTGATAAACGCTGGGGCTACGGCATACCGTGGCGGTTCGGCTTGACCCACGGCGAATATGCCAAAATGGTCAACAAGCGTTATTACAACAACGCCTGCCGTTTGACCGTAGTGCCTTGCAGCAACCTCAAGCGGGATATGATGTTTGACGATATGGATCTCTTTTGGAGCAATCCCTCGCCCAATCTGCCCAACTTTACCAGTGCCTTGCTGTATGCCGGATGCACCCAGTTCGGGCAAACCAATATTTCCGAAGCCCGGGGCACCACCCGGCCTTACGAAATGTATGGAGCACCTTTTGTTGACGCTTATAAGGTTGCCAATGAACTTAATAAACTCAAGCTCAAAGGGGTCTTTTTCCGGCCTTGTGCGTTTACTGCCGAATACAACGCTTTCAAAAAGTATCTGGGCGAGTGCTGCCGGGGCGTACAGATCTTTGTTACCGACAGTCATGCAGTCAATACTTTTGAAATGGGTATGTGGATGCTGGAAGTCTTCCGCAGCTGCTGCAAAGAGTTTGCCATACCTTTCCCCAACGGCCGCTGCGATGTAAGGATTTTTGACCCGGTGCTGGGTTCTTCCGACTGGCGTACAGGCAAACAGAGTACCGCTGAATTTATCGCCCGCGGAGCAAAAGAGAGTGCGGAGTATAAAAAGAGTGTTAAAGAGTTTATGATTTATTGATCGGGATGGGAATATGATTTTTAAGCATAAATCGGTAAATCTGGAAGAAGTCGGCAAACTTAAAGTGCTTTCTTCACAGGAAATAAAAGATTCTCCCATCAGCATTGGTTTTGAATGTCTTGACCGGCAGATGTTCGATCCTGACCGCTGTTATGAACCGCTGGGGAAAACCGGCGTAAAGTGGGCACGCTGTCAGACCGGCTGGTGCCGTTGCGAACAGCAGAAAGGCGTCTATACTTTTGAGTGGCTCGACAGTATTGTGGATAATTTGCTGGCACAGGGTGTCAAGCCGTGGTTCAATGTCGGCTACGGCAACAAACTTTATATGAACGATGTTTACAGCGATGCGGCGGTGGGGTTTGTGCCGCTTTATTACGGTGAAGAAACTCTTCAGGCATGGAAAAACTATATCCGTGCATTGTCTGAACACTTTAAAGGCAGAATCGAATACTTTGAAATCTGGAATGAATCAAATATTTCCAACTTCTGGCAGCCGCGTAAAGCCGACCCGGCAGAATATGCCCGGTTTATCAAGATCACTGCAGACGAGATCCGCTCGGTGATTCCCGATGCCAGGATCGGCGGTTGCGTGGCGACCCATTCTACTTGGGTGCGGAGTGGTTTTGTGCTTAAACTGTTCCGGACGGGTATTGCCAGAGAATTGAATTTCTTTTCCATCCATGCCTACTGTCAGCAGCCGGAATTGAATTATCCGAAGTTTGTAGCTTCGCTCCGGAGAATAATGGATGAAAACGGCGGCAGACATGTGGAACTCTGGCAGGGGGAAGCCGGGTTTGCCTCGTGGTTTCCGCCGGTACACCAGATGGAACCCTATGTTTTTGAAAGCGAACATAATCAGGCGATCTGGATGCTCCGCCGGTACTTCCTTGATATATCTCTGGGGATGAAAAAGAGTTCATTCTTCCAGATGGCGGATATGATGGGAACCTATAAAATGGCTGATGTCACCAAGAAAAATCCGGCTCGGCATGGCATCCTCGACGGCGTGAATTATCAGCCCAAACTCTCCTATAAAACCATGCAGCATCTGGCGGTATTTTTTGATGACAAAACCCAACCGGCAGAACTCTATTGTGCGGCAAATTTGCACGAAGCTCTGCCGCGTTACGAACGCCATTCGCGTTTGATAGATATTGCCATCCAGACTTACACTTATGAGCGTAACGGTTATCCGTTCTTTGCGTACAGTTTATCCGAAGATGTGCAGTATGGCTTTGAAGGCATTGCTCCATTGATGCTTGCCGGAGAGAAAAATCCGGCTTTGAAGCCTATCGAAAAACCGGTGCTGGTGGATATGCTCTCGGGTAAGATTTACCGGGTGAAAGACTGGAATGTGGAAGCTTTCGATGAACTCTATTTTTTCAACGGATTGCCGCTTACCGATTACCCGTTGGTTATTTGTGATGAAAAAGCATTGATTTCTTGTGAATTCAAATAAAAAAAAGGTTGAGTAATTATGGTTAGAAATGTATTTTCCGCCCATGGGCGGGTGAAGCAGGAATGCTTCACCCTCATTGAACTCCTCGTGGTAATTGCCATTATTGCCATTCTGGCGGCGATGCTTTTGCCCGCACTTTCCGCCGCCCGGGAGCGGGCGAGAAGTGCCAACTGCTTATCTATGGTAAAACAGCTGAATCTGGCGGCTACCCAGATGTATTCCGGCGATAACAACAACTATGTTCCGCCGGGGATCGATACCGGTGCCAAAGGTATTTACGGCAGTTCTACGGCAAGTACCAATCCCCTCTATTACCCCAGCGTGATATTGACTTATTTCAACCTCGACCCGGTGGAAGACGGCAAAGATAATAATGAATTGGGCAAGCTGGAGATCCTCAAATGTCCGGCGGCGTATAACCCCACCTACCACACTCTTGCCATGTATAATATGTATGCCGGTGGGGCGGGGATCATTTACGCTTCTCAAACTTATCCGGCTAAAGTCTTTCAGATCGGGGACTTTCCGGAGCCTTCGATATCTATAATCAATGGCGATGCCCCGCAGAACACCCGTACCAGCAACGGCAAGATTTACGCCAAACCGCCGAGCAGCACCAATAAAGAACTGTTTGAACGCCACGGCGGCAGACAGAATTACGGCATGGCAGATGGTCACGCCGAAAGTCTTTCGCCCGAAGAAGCTTTCTGGAGCAACAGTTATAAACCGGCACTTAATGTGCAGCGTTGGAAACTCTATGAATGAGGTCTTTTTATGAATAAAATATTGTTGTCTATGATGTTGTGCGGAGTTGCCGGTTCGGTTTTTGCCGGAAGCATCGAGCTTGCCAAAGGTGCCAGCCGTGCCGAAAATGCCGCCAAACAGGATCTTGCCAAATATTACAAAGCTGTTACCGGCAAAAGTATTTATAACTCCGATGTGCCGGTCAAAGTCTATATCGGCAAAGCTGCCGATAATGCAAAGTGGTACAAGCGTCCGGCGGATTTGAAGTTTGAAGAGTGGCACATTGCCTCCAAAGGCAATGAATTGGTGATCACCGGCGATGTCCGGGGGAGTGTTTGGGGTACTTACGAATTTATCGAAAAGTACCTCGGCTGCCGTTTTCTTGCCAACGATACGGAGATCGTGCCCAAAAATCCGGCATGGACTCTGCCCGAAATCAACGAGCGGTTCAAACCGGCATTTATCCGGCGGGAAATGAGTTCGGGGGTGCCCCGGCTCAATACCGTGGATTTCCGCATGAAACGCAAAGAATCTGTACGCACCCGTTTCAGCGAGATCCAGATGCTTTCCGGTTCCCCCCACGGCTGCCACACCTACTGGAAATACATTGCCGCAATCCCCAAGACTGTCAAATTCAAACGGGCAATCGGCAATCCCAACGCTCCCTGTTACAGCGATCCGGCTGCCCGAAAAGCCTTTGCCGAACAGCTCAAACGCTTTATTGAAAAAGATCGCAAAGGCGTGGCAAAAGATAAATGGCGGATGATTTACAGCGTAGATCAGAACGACGGCTACGGCAACAACTGCAAATGCTCCGATTGTGCCAAATTCCCCTCGGTGAGCGATGCAAATATCGATTTTACCAATGCCATTGCCGAAATGATCGAAAAGGATTATCCGGAAGTTTTGGTGCAGACCTTTGCCTATCAGCACACCCAGCAGCCCGCCAAGCAGTACAAGGCCCGGAAAAATGTGATAGTCCGCACTTGCAGCAGCGAAATCACCGCTCCGGCTTTGCCGGGCAACGCTCAAGGCAATATCCTTGAAGGTTGGAGAAAGATGGCACACAATCTGGCAATCTGGGCTTATTGGAAACCCTACGCCGGGGAAGAAACACCCTACCTCAAACCCCGCAAAGTCATGCAGAAAGAGATGCAGTTCTGCCGGGACAATGGTGTTCTGACCTATTATGCGGAAAACGAAAAACCTTATGTCCGCAACTTCTGGCCCCTGCAATACTATTTATTCAGCCACTTGTCGGTAAACCCCGATTGCGATATAGAAAAACTCTCCGACGAATTTTTCAAGGGCTACTACGGTGCGGCGGCTCCTGCCATGAAAGAGTATTGCGAATATCTGGAAAAGCGGATGCTGGAACTGCCTTTTGCCGTCCGGGGCAATCCCTTTGGTTTGCTGGATGCTGATTTCTTTGCCACGGCAGATAAACTCCTTGACGCTGCCGAAAAAGCCGCTCAAGGCGATGAACGCAGTTTGAAGCATGTCCGCTGGGAGCGGATACCTGTGGATCACGCCCGCTTGCTCCGGCAGGATAAGTTCCCGCTGGGCAAGGCTAAAGATGCAGTCATCAAACGGTGGCTCGACAACTCCACAATGGTTTGGAAAAACTTTACCGTTGACCGCAAATGGCGTAAAGAGTCGCTGAAAGCAACCCTGGGGAATTTGCAGAACGAGGTCAAACTCTTCAAAGCGATGCCCTTTATCATTCCCGAACAGTTCAAAGGCAGGAAGATACAGGATTTCCACTGGCCGGACTTCGATCCCTGGGGCGCTCATAGCCGCTATGTGGTGGATGATCCCGAAGCCGCCAGCGGCAGAGCATTCGGTTTTGATAAGCGAAAGAAGAACCTTGAACATACTCTGCCCATCCATATCGGCTTGTACGACAGCACCGCCCCTAAAGACAAAAAACTGGTCGCCCAATATCAGTGGAATAAAGGCGATTACGCCACCGACGAAAAGTATCACTGGGTCAAGCTGGGCACAACCGTCATAACCCAGAATTTGCGGATATATTGGCACAAAAGCTGGGCAGCCCGTATTTATATGCGCAAGGGCATTATCGGCATTGACCAGAACTTCCCCAAAGAGATCTGGGCTTCCATAAAAGTAACCGGTCCGGCGTATGTTGATGGCTCCACCAAGCCCAACGGCATATTCATTGAACGGGTGATTTTAGTGGAAAAATAACTCCTTGCAAAAGGACTGCCTGCCGGAGATGGTAAGCAGTCCTTTTTGCTTTTCAGACAAATCACTGCTTGCGGGTTATGTTTCGCACATCTGGGCTTTGCCGGACACTTTACAATATTGGCGTAAAGAGGGCGGCTGTGCTGTTTGCCAGTTTGCGGAGTTTGGATGTGTGCTGCAAACGGTAGGCGGTCAGCTTGCGGGCTCCGGAAAATTCTTCGATGAACTGCTGTTTTATATCATCGACAAAAGCGGATTTTTCAAAGACTATATCCAGTTCAAAATTCAGATAAAAACTGCGGCTGTCGCAGTTGCTTGACCCCATAAATCCCCATTGCGAATCCACCAGCAACGCTTTGATGTGCGAAAAATATCCCAGTTTTTCGTAAACTCTGACCCCCGCATCATGCAGTTGACGGTAGAAATTCTGTGCCGCACAATCCATATAAAAGTGGTTGTTTTTTGCCGGAACCACCACTCTTACATCCACTCCGCGGGCCGCTGCCATGCACAAGGCATCCACATAATCTTTGCCCGGTACAAAGTATGGAGTCAATATCCACAACTCTTTTTCTGCCAAAGCCGCCGCCGCAAAAAAGAGTTTACGGGTACATTCGCGGGCGTTGCCGGGGCCGCCGGGCAGCACCCGTACTATGGCTTCTCCGGTGCGTTCCGGCAAGGTGTAATCGCCGGGAGTCACCACGGGTGCTTTGCGGTCATGGCGGGCGGTGTAAAAGTAATCAGCCAGAAAACTCATGGTAAGCTGACTTACTGCGGGGCCGGTTATCCGGCAGTGCAGATCGTGTATATACCGCGATGGCGGCACATGTTTGAGCCGTTCATTTTCTTCCGAAATATTCACTCCGCCGACGTATGCTATTTTGCCATCGACCACCAGCAGTTTGCGGTGATTACGCAACTGGAAACGCCACGGAGCAAGTAAATTTACCGGCGAAAACGCTTTGATGCGGAAGTTGTTCCGCTGTTCACGCAATTCCCGGCGGAAATATTGCGAAAAATAACTTTTGAAGCTCCCCAAACTGTCAAACAATATTTTTACATCCACACCCGCCGCCGCCCGTTCTGCCAGAGCATCCATAAAAGCCTTGCCCACTTCGTCGCTGTTGAGTATGTACGATTGCAGACGGATACATGTTGTTGCCCGGTGAATATCTTCAAGCATCCGCGGATAAACGGCACTGCCGTCTTGCAGTATTTCAAGGTGATTGCCTTCCAGAGCCGGATAATCCGGAAAGAGCCGGTCAAGCATCAGAATATGTTCGCATCTGGAATCAGCACTGTTGAGCTGGAATTTTTTCAGTTCCCGCTGCATTTCCGCCAGATTATGCGTTACGCTGTCGGATCGCATATTAAGTTTGGAGCGTATGCTCAATATCGCATTATGCACATGCTGTATGCGGGTTATGCCGAAAAATAGATAGCATAACGACCCGATACCCGGCAATGCCGCCACCAGCAGCAGCCAGAATGACGCCTGCTGCGGATTTTCGTGCTTGCTTACAAGTATGTGCAACAGAATGATGACTTGCACCGTTATTATCAGTGCCGCCTTAAGAATACCAGTTCCGGTTTCCCACTCACTGAACATAACTTATGCTCCTGAAAGTTTAATGGGGCAGCGATACGATCTTGCTGTAACTCAAATGCCCGCCGAAAATATCCAACGCACTGCCTACGGTGTAGTCGATTTTGCCGGAACCTTCGCGGCGGATGAGTTCTATATCTTCATACGAGCTTATTCCGCCGGCGTAAACACACGGCAGCGGCGATATATCGGCAAGCAGTTTAACTATATTTGCATCCACGCCGGACATTTTGCCTTCCATATCCACGGCGTGGATAAGAAATTCCGAACAGTATTGGCTCAATTTCTGCAAGGTTTTGGCATTGACTTCCAGGGTTGTAAACTTCTGCCACCGGTCAAACACCACCAGATATTTACCTTTGGCAGTTTTCCGGCAGCTCAAATCTATAACCAGTTCTCCGGGTTTGACCACTTCCATAAGTGCATCCAGCCGCCGCATGGATACATCGCTGTCTTCGATAAGGTAACTGGTTACGATCACTTGTGCGGCTCCCGCATCCAGATATTTGCGGGCATTAGCCGGATTGATCCCGCCGCCGAGCTGCAAGCCTTTGGGGTAACTATTTAATGCCAGCAAAGCGGCTTCTTCGTTGCCGGGACCCAGCATAATGACATGACCGCCGGTCAAGCCGTCACGCTGATACATTTTTGCGTAGTATCCTGAATCAAATTCAGACTCAAAGTTGGTACGCAGTCCTTCACCGTTATCACGCAAAGAACCGCCGACTATCTGTTTGACTTTATTATGGTGCAAATCAATGCAAGGACGGAAACGCATAACAATTCTTTCGTAAAATTTCCTTAAAAAAACCGGTTCGGCGGCACTGAAAAAATCCAATTCCGCCGAACCGGCCCTCCGCACTGCGGAGAACCGGAAATCAGTTAAAAAGCCGAAAAATTATTTATCGTCTTTTACTTCTTCGGTCGACAGTTTAGTTGTCTGTTCCTTGTAGTAATAGTCCTGAACCTTGACTTCTTCGCCGATGTAATCAAGAGCATCCTGCCAATACTTGCGGGATTCGAGCGGCTCTTCATCCAGCTGCCAGTACTGACTCATACGGCGTTCCTTGATGATCGGAGCTTTGCCCTGTGCCAGCAGATATTTGGCAAATTCTTTGCCGGAAATTTCCGCTTTGGGAGCAAACTTGCTGCTGGTGATGTAACGCATGATCGACTCAAACATACCGACAGTTTCCGGGTCATTATTGTTCAATCCGGTAAAGTTGAACGCGGTGATGAACAAACGGCCCTTGCCGACTTTGAGCTCCATCATGTAAGCAAACTTACGCATGGTGTAAGCCGGCTGGAGTTCAGAAAGCTGGAACAAATGCACATCGTAACGGTCACGCACTGCACGGTCAACACCTTCCATGATCGGGGCGACCTTCACGGGGAAGGTATCCAGAATGATCTTGTCGGAGTCGTTGATCAGATTGGCAAACTGCATATCCACAAAGCCGTCGTTCGGGAAACCGGCAAGAGCACCGGATTTACGCATGAACGCACCCGAATTGTGGCCGCGGTCCCAGATGATCGCCTTGAAGCGTTCCCAGATGGAGGGCAGGTAATACTTTTCTTTTGCCGCCCGCACTTTGCGGTCGCGGGTGATCGGTACACGGTACATGACCCAGGCATCGCCGCCTTCGGCAACATGGTCGATGAGCTTTTTGCTGAAACGGTTGGTCAGCATGAGCTTGGCATCATCGCTCTGGATAAGCTGCGGATAACGCACGGTGGGTGCCACTTCCGCCAGATCCATGTTGACTTCCATCTTCGGCAACGCGGCGGCGTTGTTCGGGAATGTCCACAGATTCCATGAGTTATCGACTACGGCTTCGCCCTTTTCGTTGATAAGTTCAAAGACCAGATTGTAAGCCTGCGGTTTGCCGGTCTTCGGGAATTTGAGCGTTACTTCGCAAATTTCGTGGCGGCCGCGTTCGGTCAAACTGATGTTGGGCATTTCGCCGGTAAAGACGGTATCGCCCTTGCTGTTTTTGAGCGTAAAGCGGAAGACCATTTCGCCGGAAAGTTCTGCCGAGAAGTGCGACACCATTGCCGGAATCAGGAACTTTTCGCCTTCAAAGAATACGCGTCTGGGCATATCGGCAAGCAGCACTGTATCGCCGTTGAACTTGCGGAAAGCCACATCGTCGATGCCTTTTTTGTCGTCAAAGCAGTCAACGATACCGTTCGAGTTTTCGTAACGGTCGGTATCGCAGAACTGCAGGAAGTGGTAACCGCTCAAGATCTTGCTGCGGCGGCTGGCTTCCAAACCCAGTTTCCAGCTCAGGAACTGGAAGCGGTCGGAGGCTTTCTTCATGGTGGCGTAATCTTTTTTGCTGAAGCCCTTGAGTTTGGCAAGTTTCTTGAGTTCGCCGATCCACCAGGGTTTCTTATCCGGGCAGTATTGGTCGAACTTGGCTTCCAGAGCGTCAAGATCACGCAGACCGGCATAATGGCAGATTTCGTGTGCCAGCACCGGACGGCGGCTCGGAACCTTGCGGGCGATCTTCCAGTCTTCATCATCTTCGGCATTCTTTTCGATCATGGGAATACCGGATGCGGAACCGGAAATGATCCAGTTCTGGGGATTTTCAAACATATTGTAGCTGTGGCCCCAGGGATAGAAGTAGCTCATGTGCTGAACGTCGAGGTCAACGCTGTTGCGGTCGAATTCGCCGCGACTGCAGGTATCCAGGAAGAAACGCGTGGGGTCGTACTTGTGGGTCATATCGTAGAATTCCTGACAGATCGGATTCCGTCCGGGATGGTCGATTTCGTTACCCATGCAGTAAACCATCAAGCTGGTGCTGTTACGCAGACGCAGGAGCATTTCGATCCATTCGTCGGCGTTCATCAGGCGGTTGCGGCTTTCCATCTTGGCACGTTCTTTCTGATAACGGCCGTAGTATTTACGCATTTCCACATGAATAAGGATACCCAGTTCGTCAGCGGCTTCAAAACATTCAATGGGCGGCACATAGCTGTGGAAGCGGATGAAGTTGAAACCGTAATCTTTCATCTGACGCATGTATTTGGCATAGTATTCGTACATGCCGAGATTCGCCAGATCCGGGTGGTCGTGGGCTTCGCGGCCGCGGATAACACCACGCAGGAAGAGTTTTTCGTTGTTCAGATAGAAGGACTCTTTATCCACCGAGAATTTACGCATACCGAAGCGGATGACAGCTTCCTTATCTTTGCCGTCAACAGTCAGGACAGTCTTGAACTGGTAGAGGTAGGGGGTGTTGACATTCCACGGTTTGAAATCTTTGATTTCTTCGGTGGCTTTGAATACTTCGCCGGCCTTGGGGGCTTTGGCACTGCCTTTGGCGATCACTTTGCCGTTGTCGATAACTTCCCAGGCGATCTTGCTCACGCCTTGGGCAACGGTAACTTCCATAGCCACTTTGCCTTCGTCAAACATCGGATAGACAAAGATGTCTTCAAATTCCGGACCCCAGATGTTTTTCGGTACCTCGGTAACAAACTTAAACTCTTCTGCCATGATTTTATCCTTTCTTGTGCAGTTGAATTGAGTAAGGTTATTATATATAATATAATATAATAGCTTTTTTTGTTTTTTTTGCAAATTTTATTTATCAATCTTAAATGATTTTTCGCTCAAAATCAAGATACTTATGACTTTTCAGCTTAATATTGACAAAAATCTGTTTTACATCCACTGTTAAAACAAGGAGTTTTGTATTATGGATTACAGTTACATTTTCAGCCGCCGTCATCCGCTTTTCACCCAACGCAGCAGCAGTTGGGAACGCAACAAGGCCGCCTATTCCGGCGGTGCAGAGTATATTCAGAAGGCTCTTATCCAGCATGTTTCTGAAATAGATCCGGAATTTACCGAACGCCTCAACCGGGCGTATTACTTCAATTACCCGCGTAAGATCGCCCGGCTCATAACACAATATATTCTTGCCGGCGATCCGGTGCGTACCGGGGCAGAGCCGGAGATGATCGAAGATTTTTCCCGCAGTAAATTGCGTGCCAACGAGATCATGCGGCAATTTTCGACTCTGCTGAATGTCTATGGTTCAGCCTGGATGTTGATCGAAATGCCCAACTTTGATGGCGAAGTCGATATTGAACGGCGTAAAACGGAGCGTCTGCACCCTTACGCGGTGGCACTTTCGCCCTTGAGTGTGCCGGATTGGTCGGAAGACAGCTCCGGCGAACTTTTGTGGGCGGTAGTGGAAGAGGATTTTTATGAAAACAGCGATCCTTTTACCGAACCGGTCAGCAAAAAACGCCGCCGATTGTGGACCAAAGAGCTTTGGCAGCTTTTTGAAGAAGATTCCGGTACGGTGAAACTGATTGCCGAAGGACGCCATGAACTTGGCTGTGTGCCGCTGCTGCATGTAAGCGAGATTGATGGTTACGGTATGGATGCGGTGCATTGGTTTGAAGATATTGTCCGCATTTCCGATGCCATACTCAACAATGAGTCCGAAGCCCAGATGAATATTATCAAGCAGATGTTCGGCTTGCTGGTCATTTCCGAAAACTTTGCCCGCGGCAGTCGCAGCACTTTGAATTCCAATAACAGCGAAGACGGCAAATTCAGTCATGTCCTCGCTCGTTCTGCGGCGATCTGGGAGTCGGGCGACGAATCCGGTATCAGCCGCTACATTTCGCCGCACGGAGCCGAAACCAACATCATCCGCAACGAAAACACCCATTTGAAAAATGAACTGTTTGACATTGCCGGTCTGACCGTTGTCCGCGAAACCCGCGAAAAACAGAGTGCCGAAAGCAAAGCATGGGATCACCAGCAGATCTGTCAGTTTCTGCTCAACCGGGTGGATCTGCTGGAACAGACCGAACTGGCGGTGTGGCGGATCATGAATTTGTATGATCCCTCCATAAGTGTGCCGCAGGTGGCGTACAACCGGGATTTTTCGATCGTTGACCTCAAAGAATCAGTGGCAAGTCTGCTTGAATTGAAAAATGTCGGCGGTGGTCTGGAATTTCAGCGGGAGATCGCCCGTGCCGCTGTAACCTTGTTGGGCAGATACCAGAAAATCGCCCCTGAAAGGCAGCAGAAGATTTATGAAGAAATTGATCTGCTTAATGAAAACGGCGGTGAACAATGAGTAACGACAGTGTTTTCAACTGGCTGGATATTTTCAAATCTCCGGCGGCAAAGAGCGTGGAATTTTTACCGGCAAATCCGCATTTGTCCGACGGCATACTGCGTTACCGCTGTGCCGGAAAAGGTGCGGCGATCGAATTGAAACGCTCATATACCAACCGCTCCGGCACGCCGGAAATCACACTTGAAGTGCTGGTCGAAGGAAATACCCCGGAGCTGTTTCCCGGCGATAAAATAGTTATCGACGGCGAGAGTTTTGAACTTGCCGAAGTGAAACTCTGCCGGTCGATTTCAGGAGAAATAATCGCCCGCCGCTGTACTGTAAAATAAACGGAGTAAATTCAAACTCAAAGTATTATGGGGTTGTTGCAAGATATTCAATTTTTGCAACAACCCCATTTTTTGTCATCTCAAAAAGCCGGGATTTTTACGAATACTGTTTGCAATAAGGCATTTTTGCACTATCTTTATTTTGAAAACAAAGGTAAATCGTATAACAGGAAACTTATTTTTACGATGAAAAGAATCAAATGGGAGTATTTACTTACGGTTTTGCTTTCGTTGGCTCTGATGGAATATGGTTTACTGGTTGCCTGGGGGTATTACTGGTCAAAGTTCCGCTGGTCGCCACTGGGGTATGAAACCTGCGGGATGGAGGCTCTGGGAATATTGCTTATAACCTATCCGGCTTTTGTTATTGGCTTACTGATGCGTTGCACTTTACTTTTGCGTTGGCGATTCCCACGGGCGGTGTGGGGTGTGCCGCTGATTTTGTGCGGAACAGTATCTTGTGCTTTCGGCAAGTCGCTGATAATGGGAATATTATGTATTTTGACCATGTTGATATTACCCGTAACAGATATTGCCGGATACCGCAAAGCGGTCAGAAAAGAGAAATCTGACCGCTTGCAGTGCAGATGATTGTTTTTGCCCCGTCAGCGGGGTGGTGTCAAATGCAAATATCCGGCTTATCGGTCAGCGGTTCATTGCAGTTGTACAAACTGTTTACTGCCATGATGGTACTCTTCCACGCCGGGTCTTGAACCGTAAATCTTACTTTGGCATCTTTGAACTGCACATCTTCGGCGTTGCACAAAAAGAATGCCGCCGGCGGATTGCCGCCCTTGCCGAATTCGCTGTACCATGTTTCGGGAGGAGGTTCCGGCAGGATATTTTCGCTCGCCTGATAATCGAACCTTACATCGTTGAAACTTATATCTTTTACATAGCCGCGGCGGCTGCCGGATATGACCGAGCCGCGTCTTGCCGTGCCCCGTACATGGTTGAAACTTATGCGTTCAATATTTTTGGCGGTTTCTTCCTGAACTCCACGCGGGGTGGTGGCTATATAAAACGGTCTGGCACAATCCAATCGCAGATTGCTGAACTGTATATCTTCGATCTGCACGCCTTCGCTGGTTTTGCTGTATTGCGAAACCAGACAGATCGCCGTGCGGGTATCGCGTACAATAATATTACTGATCGTGCATCTTCTGACCAATCCATTACCCACTCCGATGCGGAAAGCGTTGCAGCGGGTGGAAAGTATGCAGTTGCTGATCGTTACATATTCGCATGGACGGCTGCCGCCGAGTGCCGCTTCGTTGCCCCGCAGAGTGATGCTGTCATCGGCAGAACTGATTATGCAGTCGCTTACGGTTACATAACAACAGCAATCTATATCTATGCCGTCGCCGTTGGGGGTGCGGGAGTCATTTTCTATGCGTACACCACGGATTTTCACCCATTCACAGCCGTGCAGAAAACATGTCCAATACTGACTGTTGAGCAGCTCCACATCCTGTATATTGACATTTTTGCAGTTGACAAAAAATAGCATCTGCCCCATCCGCCATTCCGGCCGCAGAAAAACCCACGGATATTCCGGGTTGGGTTCAGTCATTACCGAAGCACAGTTGCCGTCGATCCTGCCGCCGCCGCGAATGACGATATTTTCGACTTTATCGGCAACGATCAGATGGGCTCCGGAAACAGCTTCCGTGGCAAAGACACGGTTTTCGGGTATAAAATCATCGGCATTGTATTGCGTTTTATCCGGCGTTGCCAGAATGACCGCTCCGGGGGCGAGATCAAGTCCGCCGTTACTGCGTAAATAAACAGTGCCGGAGAGGTAAGTTCCGGCAGGAAAATGCACGATGCCGCCGGCATCCAACGCCGCTTGTATTGCCCGGGTATCAAGAGTTCTGCCGTCACCGACGGCGCCGAAATCACGCACATTACTCATAAAAAAACCTTTCTTTGGGAATTTGCCGGAGTTACTGTATCGTGATATTTGTTTTTTTGCAATGCGTCAATAAAATAAACCGGAGATTTTTTGACAAATATTTGTTAAAAATTAACATTTCTTGAGGCAATATCATTTATCACTTTTGCCGCCATGAATAAGCCGAATATGCCGGGAATAAATGAATTTGAGCCGATGAGCGGTCTTTCGCCGTCTTCAGCCGGCTGAATGGTACCGGGATTCACTTCCGGCGAAAACACACACATGATGCCTTTGGTGATATTATACTCTTTTTTGAGCTTGCTGCGGATACTTTTTGCCAGTTTGCAGCCGTAAGTTCTGCTTATGTCGCTGTACTGTATCCGGGTCGGGTCAAAGCGGCATCCGGCCCCCATGGCTGAAATCACCGGGATTTGCTTTTTCAGGGCGGAAACCAACAGAAAACACTTGTCATCCAAGCTGTCAATAGCATCTGCTATATAGTCAAAATTACCCTGTTCAAGCACGGCTCCGATATTTTCCCGGCTCAAACGTTCCGGGTGGACTTGCAGATCAATACCGGGGTTGATGTCGTATATGCGTTCAGCAAGGACTGCAGTTTTTTGTCTGCCGTTGTTGGAGTGCAAGGCAAGGATTTGGCGGTTGAGGTTGGTCGGGTGGACGCAATCCGGATCATATACGGTCAGATGACCGGTTCCGCCACGGGCAAGAGCTTCGGCGGCATAACCGCCCACGCCGCCGGCACCCGCCAGCAGAATACGGGCATTTTTCAGTTTTTCCAAAGCAGTTTCACCGAAAAGTATTTCACTGCGTTGAAGAAAATCATCGAATGTTTCCGGCATGATACACCCTTTCAAACTGTTCATTCATAAGTTCTGTCAGTTGCGGCAAACTTACATTGAGTGCATTTGCCATGTTCTGATAATGCTGTTGGATATTGCCGGAAGACGGGTCATCGGTTTCCAGCACGATCCGATGATGATATTGCGGGTTATCCCGCAGAAAATCCAGCAATTTGGTCTGCACATATATTTTCGGCGGCAGAGATAATATAAAATGCGTATCCTGCCAGAGCTGTTGTGCCAGCTCCAGTCTGCCGCAAAAATAATGGATGATCGTCGGCACCTGCCATTTGAGATTTTTGTAAAGGTGCAAAAGTTCCGAAAAACACTTTACGCAATGTATGACTAATGGCTTGTTCAAACTTTGTGCCAGATTTGCTGTGCGGCTGAATATAAGCATCTGCTCCGGCAACGCAAGTTTGCCCTTTATGCGGTCAAGCCCGACCTCGCCGATGCCGATAAAACGGCTCTCTTGAGCCAGTTCGGCAAAACTTCCGCTCCAATCCTGACCGTGCCACGGGTGCAGTTCCAGCGTGGCAAAACAGTTTTCCGGCAGCGGCAACGCCGCTTCAGCTTGCGGTACAGAAATTATTCTTACCGTATCAGATGGTACTTGCAGCGGCTGCTGCCGGTCAAGGTGCGTGTGAAAATCGACCGTCGGGCAAATCTTGCACATCTTCAGTTTTTAGGGGCTATCAGGTCGCGGTTTTTGATAAAGTAGTTGAGTCCTGAACCGACAGTAACCAACACAATACCCCACAGAAACACGCTCCAGATATGACGAAGTTTTACGGTTCCGCAAATCACAGTATCCAGATCAAGCACATGTATCCAGACCAAACCACCGATAAAAAGCATGACCATTTGCAGGAATGTTTTGAGCTTGCCGAATTTGTCGGCACTGATGACTTTGCCGGTTTTGGTTGCCAGCAGCCGCAAGCCAGTTACCATGAATTCGCGGCAGATGACCACCGCCGCCACCCACGCCGCCAGCAGTTGGAACTCTACTAAAATAAGCATGATGGTCGTAACAAATATCTTGTCGGCCAGCGGGTCCATCAAGGCTCCGAAATCAGTTACCTGATTCCATTTTCTTGCCAGATAACCATCGGCAAGGTCGGTTGCCGCGGCAACCAGAGCCAACGAAAAGGCTATATAGCGTAAAATCATTTCTATATCATCGGATTTGACTTTCACTCCGCCGGGAATACCGGAGTTGGTCGCCAGAACCAATGCTACAAAGATCAGGATTATTCTGCCCACGGTCAGAATGTTGGGTAAATTTACAGGCATTTTCTGTTCCTTTACTTAAATTATCTATTGCGGTGCATTAATTTAGCACAGCTTGCCGTATAAATCAAATGTTTCAGCTTCAGTTATCAAAACTTGATAGATTTCACCGGTTTTCAGGCGTTTATTGCCGGTGAAATAGACGATGTTGTCGATTTCCGGAGCATCGGCAAAAGTTCTGCCCACACCGTTTCTGCCGTCGGCTTCGTCGCAGATGACATTTACGGTTTTGCCCACCAGAGCTTGGTTGTACGACAGTGCAATATTTTCCTGCAATTCCATGATCTTTGCGGCACGCTCTCCGGCAATGGCACTGTCAACGCGGTCGGTGCGTTCCGCCGCCGGAGTTCCGGGTTCGGGCGAATAACTGAACACCCCAAGTCTGGCGAATCGTTTAACTTTTACAAATTCCATAAGTTCAGCAAACTCGGTTTCGCCTTCACCGGGCAACCCGGTTATGAATGTGGTGCGGATGGCAGTTTCCGGCCGGGCCTGGCGGATCTTTTCCAAAACCGTTTCGATGGCAGTGCGGTCGGTTTTTCTGCCCATTTTCAGAAGTATATTGCTGTTGATATGCTGTAAAGGTATATCCAGATAGGGCATAATGTGTTTGTTGACGGCGTATTCGGCAAAAAATTCATCCGTGTAATGTGCCGGATGCGTGTACAGTAAACGGATAAAAAATTCGCCTTCAAGTTTATCCATTTCGTGCAGCAGTTTGGCCAGTGTAGTGCCGTCATTGCGGTCGGCACCGTAAGCGGTAACATCCTGTGCTATGACGATCAATTCTTTTACATTGTTGGCAATCAGATTTTTGGCTTCGGCAAGCACTGACTCTATGGAACGGCTCCGCAAGCCGCCGCGGATCAGAGGTATGCTGCAATAGGCACAGCAGTTGTCGCAGCCGTCGGCGATCTTCAGATACGCCACATGCGGCAGGGTCAACTGCAGACGGGGCGTGTTTTCGTCGTAAAGATAAGTCGGTCTTGGTGCATCACCGGCGGTGTAACCCGCTTTTGCCGCCTGAAAAGTTTTGAAAATATCTGCCACACCGTCCACTCCGCTCCAGGCATCGACTTCGGGGTATTTACTGCGGATGAGTTTTTCTTTATCCTGCTGGATAAGGCATCCGGCTACGATGAGTTTGCGTACTTCCGGATGGCGTTTCTTCCAGCGGATGCCTTCGGCGATGGCACTTTCGCACTCACTTCTTGCTCCCGGCAGGAAGGCACAAGTATTTATAAGGTAATACTCCGCAGTGTTTTTGTCAAAGTTAAGCAATATGCCGTTGGTCAGCAGTACACCTGCCATTACTTCGCTGTCCACCAGATTTTTCGGACAGCCCAAACTTACTAAATATACCCCTTCGGCAGTGAGGCGGTTTTTTCTGCGGCAGTTCATTTTTCCGGCTCCGTGGTTGGTTTTGCAAGGTAAAAGTTCTTTAATAATGTCAACGCTGTTGATTTATCCGGTGCGGCAATCACCGGTGATTTGACCCGCCACATGCGTTCCGGCTTTTGCAATTCAAACATATTTTCTGCCAGATCGCCCGAAAGCGGCGGATTGTTTTTACCGGTACTTAAAATCACAAAACCCGCCCGATCAAGAATGGGCAGCATACCGGCTATATCCCAGAGTTTGAAATCCCCGCAGTAAGCAATCACTTTGCCGGTGAGCAGCAAATAAAGCGATCCTACACAGCTGCAAATGGAAAAGAGCGTATTTTTGCCGCTGTAACCCCAGTTGCGGGTGGTGAATTGACCAAGCGAAATATGTCCTGCCAGACCGAGCGAATGTTTTTCAAGTTCAAATATCTGCCAATCGGATGGCGTTTTCAGCGAACGGCACAAAAGTTTATCGCCGCAAGTGGCGATAAACCGGTCAAAACGCGGCAGATAGACCGCTCCTTCGATAAGTCTGCCATGGTCCATCAAGCCCAGCGATATACCCCAGAAATCCATGTGCGAAGAATACGGTGCAGTTCCGTCAACCGGATCAAGCACCCAGCAGCAGGAACTTTTCAGGGCGTCATTGATATAACTTTGCGGATATTTTCCGATGGTTTCTTCGCCGATCATGTACGAGTTGCCGGCGGGGCGATCCAGTTCGCCGGCAAAAAGATTTTCTATTTCTTTATCCGCAAGGGTAACCACAGTCTGATCGCTTTTAAGTTCCGTCGGGGGAGCTTCAAAGTATTTTAACGCAATGTTTCCGGCTTGAGTAAAGAGTCCGGAAAGTTTTTCCAGATCCCAACAGGGAGAAGATGCAATCATATTAACCTCATGAAAAACAAAAACGGCGAAGATGCGGCATTAACCGCTCCTCCGCCGTTGCTTGTGAAGCATTGCCGGGATCAGTTGATCGGCTTGGTCTTGGGCAGACCATAGACTTTGTCTTCGGCGATCCGGCCTTCGGCACGGAGAACATTCAGCCGTTCAAAACGCTTCATCACATTGCGTTTTTTGCGGATCTTGCCGCCAACGCGGAGACTTGCATGCTGTGACATTGTTGCACCTCAATCGTTATATGGTTAAAATTTGAAAAAAAATCACTTTAACAAGTTGTATGTCTTTATAATATGGCTTATATTTTAAAATATTCAAGTTTTAAAAGGATTTTTTTCAGGATTTTTTATGTTTTCAGGGGTTAAAACACTGTCATCGGGCATTTGTCATTGCCGGGTGCATCTTTTTCTGATCGTGCTGTTTGCCGTTTCCGGTCCGGCGGTACGGGGCAATACTGTGGAGCTTACGCTCCTTGCCTCGGCGGATTTGCATGGAGCGGCAAATCAGATACGGTCGGCGATCGCCCCGGCGGTGAAAAAAGAGTTTGCAAGAACTTCCGGCAGTGTCATTTATCTGGATGTCGGCGATTGCGTGCAGGGTTCGCCGGAACTTTTGTTGAATCGCGGCAGCGGCATATTGCCGGAGCTTTACAAAAGCGGTTGTTCCATCTTTGTACCCGGCAATCATGAACTGGAATACGGTTTTGAGTCATTCCGGAAACTGCTTGCTGAATTCCCCGGAACAGTGCTGGCGGCAAATATGTATGCTCCGGAACTGGCGGGGCATTTTACTGATGCAGTCATCGTTGAGAAAAACGGTGTTAAAATCGCGTTTATCGGTCTGATGCTCAAGGGTATGGAAAATTCTTTCCCGGTGTTGGAAAGTCGCTTCCGCTCTTTGCCGGGAAAAGCCGTTTTGAGGAAAACGGTCAACAAAGTCATTGCACAGGGTGCGGATGTGATCGTGCTGCTGCGTCATGCCGGGAAATACGGCGGCGGCGAAAATACTTACGATCTGATAAAAGATATACCCGAAATAGCTCTGGTCATCGGAGCTCATACCCACAAAGCCGATGCCGGTTCGATGGTCGGCAACGCATGGTATGTTCAACCGCCTGCTTACGGAAAAGCATTGGCAAAAGTCAGGATTTTTTATGACCGTAAACTCCGGCGGATCAAACAGATGAAAAGTTCGCTCATCGAATTGCCGGAGTACGAACCCGAATACACTTCTGCTGGCAGAAAGGTGAATTCATGGTATGGCAGAACGCCCGATCATCCGGCAGAAATCATCCGGAAAAAATACAACACCGATCTGGCAATCTATGCGATAAGTTCTCCGGCAAAAATGCAGGAATTTTTGAGTGATCCAGCTCCGGAGCTGACAGATTTTTACCGGGTCTTTCCTTATTTTGATGCCATTGTAACTGTAAAAGTTACCGGCGGAGAATTTGCCGCGATATTGCGGGATTTCGCCCGGTTTGCCCATAAACGCAAACAATATCTGGCCAAAAGCGGTTTTTCTGCCGATATACGCCGCGGTAAAGTGCAGAATATCGGAACGGTTATTCCCAAAAAGAGTTATACGCTTGCTCTGACCGCATACGCCGCCGCCGGAGCCGGCGGAAACCTTATGGAAGTAAAACGCATATTGAAAGATAAAATTGATTATAAACAACCGGAAAAATCCCCTTCTTTACTGGAGATTTTAACGGAACAACAGAGGTGATTACATTATGAAATTCAAAAATCTTGCGGAACGGCTGGAGTTTTTTACCGGTCAGGTGGATATTTATCCGGTGGTGTCAAGCGAATTCTGCAATAACAGGAGTGTGCTTGATGTTATTGAGCAGATCGGTGCCGGAGGTGCAAAAATATTCCAGTTGCGGGAAAAGAACTGCTCCGATAAAACATTGTATGCTCTGGGGTTGGAAGCCCGGAAGATCGCCGACCGTTACGGAATGCTTTTTCTGGTGGACGACCGCTTGGATATAGCACTTGCCTGCGGGGCAGACGGTGTGCATTTGGGGCAGGACGATCTGCCACTTGCCGCCGCCAGAGCGTTGGCTCCGGAACTGCTTATCGGCTCCAGCACGCACAACATACCCGAAGCATTGCAGGCTTGCAAAGATAAATGCGGTTATCTGAATATCGGGCCGATATATCCGACCAACACCAAAAGTGTAGCCTGCGGGGCTTTGGGCGTGTCGGCGATCCCGGAAATATCTGCGGTGATAGATTGCCCCTTTACGGTGATGGGCGGCATCAAGGCTCATTGCATACCCGAACTGCGTAAAGCCGGGGCAAAGCGTATAGCTATGGTTACAGAAATCACACAAGCAGTGGATATTGCTCAAAAAGTTAAAGAATTACGCCAACTTTTTTGATTTGCACCCTTGAAAAATAGACTTTGAGATGTAAATTAAGTACGAATGTAAATCTCTTAAATATTAATGACAGAGCGAAAGGAAGTTTTTACTATGTCCAGAAATTACAAGATCGCAGTTCTGCCCGGTGATGGTACCGGTCCGGAAGTAGTGGCTGAAGGTTTGAAGGTAATGCGTGCCGCGGCACAGAAATTCGGTTTCACTTTCAGCGAAACAACATTCAACTGGGGCGGCGAACATTATCTTGCCACCGGCGAGATCCTGCCCGAAGATGCAGTGGATCAGCTCAAGAAATTCGATGCCGTGTTTCTGGGAGCCATCGGTCACCCCAAAGTCAAACCCGGTATTCTGGAAAAGGGTATCCTGCTCAAGCTGCGTTTTGAACTCGACCAGTACATCAATCTGCGGCCGATCAAGCTGTTCCCCGGCGTGGAAACTCCGCTTGCCAACAAGAAGCCCGAAGATATTGACTATGTGGTGGTGCGTGAAAATACCGGCGGCATCTACACCGGTATCGGCGGCGTATCCATGAAGGGTACCGAACACGAAGTAGCCTGTCAGAGCGAAGTGTATAACTATCATCAGGTGGAACGCTGTGTGCGTTACGCTTTTGAACTGGCCAGAAAACGCCACAGCAAAGAAAATCCGTGGCGTGGACTTTCTGCTGAAGATATTGCTGCCGGCAAGACTGCCCAGCTTACTCTCTGCGGCAAATCCAATGTGCTGACCTATGTCTTTGATCTGTGGGAACGCGTTTTCTACAAGGTTGCCGAAGAGTTTCCGGAAGTCAAAACTGCCTATTGCCATGTTGATGCCACAACCATGTGGATGGTGAAAAACCCCGAATGGTTCGACGTTATCGTTACCAACAACATCTTCGGCGACATCATCACCGACCTCGGAGCTATGACCCAGGGCGGTATGGGTATTGCTGCCGGCGGTAACCTCAACCCCACCGAAGGCGGTGTGAGCATGTTTGAACCGATCGGCGGTTCTGCACCCAAATATACGGGCATGAACATCATCAACCCGCTGGCGGCAGTTTGTGCCGGAGCTATGCTGCTGGATTTCATCGGCGAAAAAGAAGCCGCCGCTGCGATCGAAAAGTCGGTGGCTTATGTTACCGGCAACAAGCTCGAAAGCATGGCGGCCGGCAAGATGGGTTACAGCACCACCGAAGTCGGTCAGCTGGTGATCGACAATCTGTAAAGATATTATTCCGATGCAAGGCGTGAACTCTGAAAATAAAACCGATAAAATTCCGGCTAATCCGCAATGGGATACCCGGTTCAGGAGTTACGCCTTTGCTGAAGACCTTGACAACGCTTTGCGTGAAAGTTTTCTTAATGCCGAAGAACTGCTCATGCAAAGTGCTGTTATAAAAAATTCCCGGTCAACCACGGCCGGGATTTTCCGTTTGAATGGAACTGATTATTTTATCAAACGCAGCAATGTAAACGGCATATCCGGCGGTTTGCGGCGGCTTGGCACGCTCTCGCGGGCGATGCGTAATGCAGTAATGGCAAGAGAGTTGGAAAATATCGGGGTGCTTACACCCAAAGTCTATCTTGCTTTGGATACCCGCCCTTACGGACTGCCGGGGAGCAGTTATCTGATAACCGAGTGTTTCCCGGGAAAGATAACTGCGGCCGGGAACATGAAAGAGTTGCGGGATTTTTACGGCAGTAATCAGGCGTTTATCGGCAAACTGGCGGATTTGGCGGCCGATTTGCACAATAACGGTATTGAACATGGGGATTTCAAGCTCACGAATATATTGGCCGTAAAAGCTGCTGACGGCAGTTTCCGGTTGGGGGTGTTCGATCTGGATGGCTGCCGGAAATACAAACAAGGCTGCCCGGAAAGCGTCAGGATCAGGGAACTGGCGAGAGTGGCGTCAGCATATTTTATAATGTCCTGTAATCTCGGATATTATAAAGATGAAGACGAAGCGGAAAACCGCAAATTGTTTTTGCAGAGTTATGCTGACCGCGGTGGCGGGAACTTTGCCGAAAATCAGGATTTTCACCGGCGGATCGAAAAGTTTTTTGCCGCTGATATAAAACACAGGACGCGTAATGACTGAAGAAAAATGGCTTTACTGGTGTGATACGGTGCATGATCCGTATTTCAATATGTCAATGGACGAAGTGCTGTTGAGTAATTCTGCATTGCAGGAAAACCGGGTGCTGGTGCGTATATACCGCTGGGATCGGCCGTCGGTATCTTTCGGCAGTGCCCAGATCTGTCCGCAGGAGCTGGCGGATAAATATACACTCGTGCGGCGGCCGACCGGCGGCGGAGTGGTTTATCACGATGTGGATTTGACCTATACTGTAGTTGTGCCGCCCGGGCACAGCATCATGCAGCTTGACCGGATGGAGAGCTACAAGGTTTTTCACGAAGCATTGCTTATGAAAATGACCGAAGACGGTGTGGAAGCGGTGTTGGAAAATCACGGTACCGATCATGTTGACCGGGCAACCATGCAGTGTTTTGTTTCGCCCAGCCGCTTTGATCTGGTGGCACCGTCAGGCAGTAAATATGCCGGAGCGGCACAACGCCGTACCCGCATGGGAATATTGCATCAGGGCAGTATCAAGCTGGAAGCGGCAGGCGGCAGTTGGGAAAAATTGCAGCAGGAGCTTCTGGAATCACTCAAGCTCAAGTTCAATATAGATTTTATACCGTGGCAGCCGCCGCAGCCGGTCATCGACGAAGCGGAAAAACTCGCACGGATCAAATATGCAACCGACAAGTGGAACATAAATCACGAATTTGATATATAATTATGCCGGAAGATATAGAAAAACTCAAGAAAAAACTGGGCTTTACCTTTCAGAAGCCCGCCTTGCTCAAAGAGGCTTTGACTCATCGCTCATACGCAGTTGAAAACAAACTTGCCTACGATAATCAGCGGTTGGAGTTTCTGGGTGATGCTGTTTTGGAAATAATTTTAACGGAATATTTGTATGAAGTATATCCCGAAGCCAATGAAGGCGTTATGACCAAAATGCGTTCAGCTTTAGCCCAGCAGGAAGCGATCGCCAAACTTGCCCGTGAACTTGAATTGGGTTCTTTTATGTATATAGGCAGGGGCGAAGCGGCATCCGGCGGAGCCAACCGGGATTCGACTTTGTGCGATCTTTTTGAAGCTGTGCTGGGGGCGTGTTATCTGGATAACGGTATGGATATTGCCCGCAAATTCATACTGGATTTGATAAAGAGCAAATTCCCCGCTCCGCACCGGCTTTTATCCGGGCTGAATCCCAAAGGCACTTTGCAGGAATATACTCAACATAAATATGGTCATGCCCCGCTTTATACAGTTTTGAACGTGGAAGGTCCGGAACATAATCCCGTTTATACCGTAGTAGCAGAAATCGGCGAAAGCCGGGGTTCGGGGCAGGGCGGGTCGCGTCGTCAGGCAGAATTTGCCGCGGCGGAGGCGTTGCTGAACAAATTTGCCGAACATGATCCGGCGGTGCTGGATTTCGGATTCAAAGTCGGCAGGTACGAAGGAGAAGATTGAAATGTATAAATTTACCATACCGGACAATGTGGTTTTCGGCGTAAATGCGGTGGAAAAACTCGACCGGTTGTTTCCTGAAGATGTGCGTACTTTGATCATATCGGGCAGAAGTGCCAAAAATAACGGTATTGTTGACCGTATTGCAGAGATACTTGCCCCGCGGCCGGTGGCATTTTTCTGCAATGTGGAGCCGGAGCCGACCATTCAGCAAGTCGATGAGGTGCGGGAGCTTTTCTGCAAATTCAATACCGAGGCGGTGCTGGCTGTCGGCGGCGGCAGTGCGTTGGATGTGGGTAAAGTCGTGGCGGCGGCAGGGTATTCAACGGTGCCGACGGCGAAGTTTTTCTACAATCGTGTAGCCATGCCGGAAAAAGGTGTGTTTATGGCGGCATTGCCGACCACCGCCGGAACCGGAGCAGAAGTTACCCCCAACGGGGTTTTTACTGATAAGGAAAGCAATATAAAGCAATCCATCCGCGGCGGCAGCATATTGCCTTCTCTGGCATTGGTCGATCCGGTGCTTTGTGTGGAGTGTCCGGCAGAAATCACTGCCGCCAGCGGGCTTGACGCTCTTACTCAAGGCGTCGAAAGTTTTATATCGCGTAACGCCAACAATGCCACCAGAGCCTGGGCAATGCAAGGTGTAAAGCTGATAATCAACAGCATTGAAAAAGCCGTTGCTGACGGCAGAGATATTTTTGCCCGCAGTGATATGAGCGAAGGCACTATGCTTGGAGCCATGGCTTTTGCGGTCAGCGGTCTGGGGGCAGTGCATGGGCTGGCACATCCGGTTGGTGCAGTAACGCATAAACCGCACGGAACGGTGTGCGGCATGCTGTTGCCGCAGGTGTTAAAGTGGAATTATCCTGCTTGCAGTCAGGAGCTTGATGAATTGGCTCTTTACTGCGGTTTTTCAGCCGGATTTGAGTTGATAAGTCATATAGAATTTCTGCTGGATAAATTCAATATTCCGCGTAAACTTTCCGGTATCGGTTTGCAGGAAAAGTTTTTGCCGTGGGTGGTGGAAAATTCCCGCTCCGGCAGTATGCGTGCCAATCCACGGGATTTTTCGGATGAAGAATTAACAGCGTTATTGTTGGAAATGCTTTGAATCAAAGGTGGTTTTTATGGCACAGAAAAAGAAGATCACAGCAGTGGGAGCCAATCCGGCATGGCAGAAAGTTCTGCAATTTGAAGCTATGCGTTACAATGCCGTGAACCGGGCCGACCGCATGTGGGCGTTTGCTTCCGGTAAAGGTATAAACTTCGTGCGTGCCGCCAACTGCTGGGGAGTTGCCGAATCCGAAGTCGTGCAGTTTGCCGGCGGCGACAACGGCAAACTCCTGCTGGATGATCTGGCAAAGGAGGCTCTGCGGTGCAAAACATTTCCGGTATCCGAGCCGACCCGCTGCTGCACCACGCTGTTGAGTCGGCGTGATAATGCCATGACCGAGATCATCGAGCCTTCAAAAGCACCTGATCCGGAAGTGGAAAAGGCGGCGTTGGAGTATATAAAAAGTTTGGCAGATACTGCTGATGCCGCCGCACTGTGCGGGCAGGTTCCTGCCGGAATGAGTGCGGACTTTTATCTGGAAATCGTAAGAGCATTTGCTCAAAAGGGCAAAACAGTTCTGATCGATTCATACAAAAATATAGCTCAAGTTCTGCCGGAAGCCCGTCAAGGCATACTCAAGATCAATGCCGAGGAATTGCAGGCTTTAAGCGGCATAAATGATGTGCCGGAAGCGATAAAACAGCTTATCGGTCGATACCCGCTGGAGTGTATAGCAATTACCGATGGAGCCAACCGGGCGTTTCTGGGATATGATTCTGCAATTTATGTATATAATGTGCCCGAAGTGCCGGAGGTGGTCAATCCGGTGGGCTCCGGCGATACGGTTTCGGCAGTATTTTTGAGTGAATATATTGCCGGAACAGCTCCGGAAAAAGCCTTTGCATACGGCATTGCCGCGGCATCGGCAAATTGCATGAGTATGAAATGCGGCGAGTTTGACCGCTCCGTTGCCGAAGAGTTATTTCGTAAGATTATTATAAACAAACTGTAAAACCACGGGAAAGGGAAAGGGTTTTATTATGACAATGATCGGAACACCGTTGAGCCCCAGTGCCACTAAAGTTATGCTGCTGGGTTCAGGAGAGCTGGGCAAGGAAGTAGCTATTGAACTGATGCGTCTGGGGGCGGAAGTTATCGCCGTTGACCGTTACGCCAACGCACCCGCCATGCAGGTAGCTCACCGCTTTCATGTAATAAATATGCTCGATGAAGATGCACTGCGTGCCCTTATCAAGCGTGAAAAACCCGATTATATCGTGCCGGAAGTGGAGGCGATCGCCACCAGTGTGCTGCTGGAAGTGGAATCTGAAGGTTTTACCGTTATTCCGACCGCCCGTGCTACTAATCTGACCATGAACCGCGAAGGCATCCGCAAACTCGCCGCCGAAGAACTCAAGCTCAAAACTTCGCCCTATTGCTTTGCATCGACCTACGGTGAATTTAAGGAAGCGGTGCAGACCATCGGTATTCCTTGTGTGGTAAAGCCGATCATGAGTTCCTCCGGTCACGGTCAGAGTACCATCCGCTGTGCCGAAGATATTGACAAGGCATGGGATCTCTCGCAGACCGGCGGCCGTGCCGGTGCCGGACGGGTCATTGTGGAAGGATTTGTGGACTTTGATTACGAAATAACTCTGCTTACCGTCCGGCATGTGGATGGCACGAGTTTCCTTAAACCGATCGGCCATCATCAGGTCAGCGGCGATTATCAGGAATCCTGGCAGCCGCAGGCAATGAGCGAAAAAGCTCTTGAAGATGCCAAAAAGATCGCCGGAGCGATCACGGCGGCTCTCGGCGGCAGAGGTATTTTTGGCGTGGAACTCTTTGTCAAGGGCGATGAAGTTATTTTCAGCGAAGTTTCTCCGCGTCCGCACGATACGGGGATGGTTACACTTATTTCGCAGGATCTCTCTGAATTTGCCCTGCACGCCAGAGCGATCCTGGGTATGCCCATACCGAATATCGCTTTCCACGGAGCATCGGCCTCCAAAGCGTTGGTGGTCGAAGGTTACAGCCACGAAGTCAAGTTCAACAATCTGCATAAAGTTCTCTCTGAACCGGATACTTCCATGCGTATTTTCGGCAAGCCGGAAACCGGCGGCCACCGCCGTATGGGGGTTTTGCTTGCCCGCGATGAAAATGTGGAAAAAGCTCTGAATAAAGTCATGCAGATGCACAAAGATCTTGAGATCGAACTCTGATATATGGATTTTGAGGCACCTGCCTGGAAGGCGTTGCACAGTTCGTTAGCGAGGCGGAAACGATTCAACTTCTGTCCGGTCGGGTATTACTTATTTCATGTTCCCGGCCGGGATGGTTACGCCGGCTGCAATGGTGATTGGCAGTATGAAATTTATGCGGCCAAACATTGTTTGCATTCCAGGAGCTGGGTGATCGCCCTTTTCCGGGAAGGCGTGCGGAATTTTTTCCGGCCGGGAGTTGATTTCCGGAAAAAGACGCTGTTGTTTTATCTCCGGCGGGCGTTTGAAAAGAACTTCAATTTACTGGAAATGGGTTCATTCCGCGACGACCCCAAAACGGTAAACAGCGTATATGAACTGGAAGAAAAGATATTTTCGCTGGAGCATTTTTACAACATAGCTCAACTTGAACTGAACGATATTGTCAACAGTTTTACTGCCGGGGAATTGTATTTGCGTTTGCTGAAAACTCCGGTACTGGATTTCCGGCACGCGGAAACGCTGTGGCAATGGCAGCTGGGCGGATTGAACTTCGTTACAGTGCCGGATCTGGTCTGGAAAGAAAACAACACTTTGCAGATATTGGATATGAACAGTTACACCTTTCCGCAGGAACAAATGCGGCAGGCGTTGCTCTATAAAGTGTATGTCTGCCGTTTTATGCAAATAGCTCCATCGGCGGTGCGGGTGAACTTTTTTGATCCGGTAAACAAGCTGTTTCCGCCGGAAAATGATTTGCCGGAAGAGGATTTTGCAATAACTTTTCGGGCTCTTGCCGGCGAGGCCGCCATGTGGCGGGATTATCTGGTACTTCAGCATGATGCGGCAAAATACGGTAAATGGCATTATGCGAGATTGGATAATTGCAATAATTGCCGTTTCAGAAAATTGTGTCCGGCATTGGAAGGGAAACCGTTGCCGGAAGTTTGAGTAAATATTTCCGGAGTGTTGAAAAGAGGATGGCATGAAAAGAGTAATATTTTTATATCTGCTTATTTTGGCGGTGCTGATGACCGGCAGCGGTTGTGTGGATTGCGGCAATTATGAGGGGATTTTTCAGAATACCGTAAAAAACGCATCCGGCAAAGTCTTTCCGGCATTGGTATATATAAAAGTCGTGCAGTCAAATCTGGACAGCGGCCGCCGCAGCAGTGCATCTTCCAGCGGCAGCGGCGTATTGATAACTCCTGATGGCGAAGTTGTTACCAATAATCATGTTATCGACAAAGCTCAATCCATCCGCTGCCTGCTTAACGACGGCAGGGCGTTTGATGCCGAACTTATCGGAAGCGATAAAGATACCGATCTGGCTCTGCTTAAATTGAAACTCCCGGCAGGTACACCGCCGCTGCCTTATGCGGAATTTACTGCTTCAAAGGTGGAGGAAGGCGACTTTGTCATGGCACTGGGGGCTCCATGGGGGCTGAACCGTTCAGTTTCCATCGGCATAATCTCCTGTGCCAACCGTTATCTTGCCGGACACAGTTTATACAGTTTATGGTATCAGACCGATGCGGCGATTTCGCCGGGAAATTCCGGCGGCCCGCTGATAAATACCGATGGCAGAATAGTTGGTATCAATACATTGGGTATGTTTGCCGCCGGGGCGTTGGCTTTTACCATACCGTCTGACACCGTAAAAATAATGCTTCCGCGTTTCCGCAAATACCATAAGGCAAACTGGGCGTGGTTCGGGTTCCGTTTTCAGCCGTTAAAAGATTTTGAACGCAATATATATATGGATTACCCGCAAGGCGTGATAATTTCCGGCACCGAGCCGGGGAGTCCGGCACAAAAAGCCGGGTTTGAAGTCAACGATCTGCTGTTGGCGATCAACGGCAAAGCGGTCAATGCCGCCACCGCTGAAGAACTGCCGGCACTCTACCGTTTGCTGGGGTTGACTGAATTCGGCAAAAAAGTGGAGTTCACCGTCAAACGCGACGGCAGGACTATGACATTATTCTGCACCGCCGCC
Source organism: Lentisphaerota bacterium (assembly GCA_015061885.1). Lineage (GTDB taxonomy): Bacteria > Verrucomicrobiota > Lentisphaeria > Victivallales > Victivallaceae > SIG78. The sequence continues at coordinate 8,991 of SUVS01000003.1, read as the reverse complement.
GAAAAAGGCAAGGTAGAAGGCGATGCCGTAGCCTGCCGGGGCTGGGGATTTACCGCCAAAGCGATCAACCGGTTTGATACGCCGGAACTGTACTTTTATCAGCCTGCAGGGGTATTTGTTTACGGTGTGGAAAAGTTCAGTCCCGCCGGACGGGCAGGCATTTATAAAGGCGATATAATATTGCAGATCAACGGCAAACCGGTCGAATCGCTGAACGAGCTTTTGAATGTTTACAAAGCCGCAGAGCAATCTGCCGGCACTGATCGGCGTACCCGGATCCAGATCATGCGTAACGGTATAACTCTGCAACTGGCACTTTATATCAACAACCGTGAAAAAGAGGATTTGTGATGATGAAAAAATTTTTGACCGCAACTGTTTTTATCGTAACATTGCTTGGTTGCCATGCGGGTTTTGCTCTGGATTTGACCCGGGCGGTCGAGCTTTATAAAAACAGCATTGCCGATGTGGGATTTGAGCTTAAATATGACGAAAAAGGCGAAGTGCCTTCAGCCATTGGCGTTTATTGCGGGACATGTTCGGTTTTTCATGACAACGATCTTGGCAGTCTGCTTGCCAATCATCAGGATCTGCTGGTAAGCGGTTTTATCGTCAGTAAGGATGAATTGTTTATTCCCGCCATGCTGATAGAATCGGTGGGGATCAAGGATATTTATGTGAATTTCAACGGCAGAAGGATTTCGGCAGAGATCATTGCCGTCTGTCCCGATCAGGGAGCGTTGAGGCTCAAAACCAAAACTCCGCTGCCCGGAGCCGTGCCGCTGGAATTTGTGCCTTGCAAAAAAGATGAAAAACTTTACAGCTACAGCCGCATCCGCGAAGGCGGGCAGTGGGTGTACCGCTGTTCGCAGTTTTCTCCACAGCTTTTTACCATGCTGGGGAATGGACGGCTGTCGATGAATATGCCGGGTAACTCATTGATACTCAACAGCGAAGGTAAAACTGTAGCTATGTCGTTGAATAATAACGAATCTTTTGAAAATATCAGTTGGAAGCTGAATTATACCCAATGGAATACCATACCAGTTGAAAAATTTTATGCTGTTAAGCAGAAATTGGAAAAGCATTTGCAAAAATCCCTGCTGCCGGTAAGTATTTATATGAAAGAGTGGAAACTCTCCCGGCGGGAAAAAATAATGAATATTGTTCCGGAGCGTGAAATCAGCTCATACGCCTTTATGCTGCCGGAGAAGCTGCTGTTTATGCCACTGTTGAGTTCTCCCCAGCAACATGCGTTGATCGAAAAGATCATCGTGCATACTCCGGCGGGCAATGTGGAGTGCCGCATTGCCGGAGTCATGAAAAAGTTTGGCGGAGTATTGCTGTTGCCGGTAAAGCAAATCAAGCTCGATGTGCCGGTGATCGCACCGCATATATCGGCCTTGCTGGGCGATCTGGGCGAAATTGTATGGTGTGCGGATGTAGGCGTATATCCCGGCAGACTGAAAGTTACGGTGAACAGCGATATACTTATTTCCGTTGTGCGTACATATCACAATACATTAAGCGGTTCGGGGCTGAAAAAGGGTGTGCCGGATCTGCTGTTCAATCTTAAAGGTGATTTGTTGGGGGTGAATCTTTCTGTCCGCTCTTTCAACTATAAACGGGTCGCTCCTTTTACCGATGCGGCGGCGTTGAATGATATGCTTCACGATCCGCGTGAGATCGTGCCGCTGCAAGCTATGTGCAATCCGCCGGAAGCGGTCGGTTTTCTGGGCGTGGAGTATCAGACGCTCAACCGCGAGCTGGTGCGGGCAGTCAATCTTGAACACCTTACTCTGGGCGGCAGGGAAGGTTTGCTGATAAGCTATGTCTATCCGGGGAGCGTGGCGGAAAAAATCGGTTTGAAAGCAGGCGACATACTCCTGAAACTGATCGTTCCCGGCGGCGGTGCCCCGATCCGGTTGCTGGGCGAAAATTTCAATCATGCCCGTGAGCGGCAGTTCCCGTGGCAGAATCTTGATAAAATACCGGAAATGTATTTCAGCGAAATACCCGAACCGTGGAAAGGGGTGAAAAATCCGCTTACCCGGCAGCTTGCCAATATCGGTATCGGCGAAAAAATCGGTCTGATCGCCATTTCCGGCGGCAAAGTCATCCGCAAAGAATTCGTTATTGCCAACGCTCCGGCATACTTTGATATCGCCCCGGCATTCCGCTCCGGAGCTTTAGGTTTGGAAGTAAAAGATATAACCTTTGAAGTCCGGCGGTATTTCCGTATGCAGAACGATACTCCCGGTGTGATAATTTCCGATGTATCTGCCGGAAAAGCCGCTTCGGTAGCCGGGTTGCGTCCGTTTGAAATCATTACCGCAGTAAACGATCAGGCGGTTTTTAATGTAAAGGATTTTCAGAAAGCCATTGCCGGAAAATCCGAGATCCGTCTGGCGGTCAGGCGGCTGGCTGCCAACCGGGTGGTAACAGTAAAAGCACCAATCGGTCCGCGGATGTGAATAGGCATGGTGCCGGAGCGGAGTTGTTTATTTGCTGCTCTCCGCTTTTTCGCTCACGGCATTGCGGAGAGATTGGAGTTCTCCGGCAGTAAGTTTCCGCCATTTGCCCAATGGCAGATCGCCCAGCTTAACTTTGCCCATAGCTATACGCTGTAACTGTAAAGTTGCGGCATTGCAGGCTTTCAGCATCCGGCGTATCTCCCGCTTTCTGCCTTCATTAAGTTCGATAAAATAAGTGAACTTTTCATCCGGCAACGGAGTTATACGCAATGCTTTCAGCACCTCGCCGTCATCTTTTATGCCGGAAAGCATCCGCTGGCGGCTCTTTTTGTCCAGTTCAGCGGAAGCCGTTACCTTATACAATTTGGTAACATTGTAGCGGGGATGGGTGATCTGCTGGATGAAATTGCCGTCGTTGGAAAATATCAGCAAGCCTTCGCTGTCTTTATCCAATCTTCCTGCCGGAACCAGCCTTTGAGCCTCCGGGCAGTCGATCAATTCAATTGCCAGATGTTCGGCATGTTTATCCGCATGACTGGTGGTATAGCCCCGCGGCTTGTTGAGCATGATATAGATATTTTCTGCCGGAGCCTGCAGTTGTTTGCCGTTTAATTCGACTTTATCGCAGCTGCCATCCACAGAAAAAGCCGGGTCTGTAATGACCCGGCCGTTGACCTTTACGCTGCCAAGTTTTACCAATTCAGCGGCTTTACGCCGTGCCGCCGCACCACAGCGGGCAATGTACTTGGCAAGATATTCGCTCATAATATTCTGAACGGTTTATCAGTCAATATTTTCCACCAGCTTGCGGTGCAGTGCGATCTGTGCCTGCTGGAAATCATCGCGTTCGATGATAAACTGCATGTTGACCTGACGCATGCACTGATCCAGTGCCAGCACATTGATATTGGCATTGGAAAGAGCTGCCGAGGCTTTCGCCAGGAAGCCCGGAATCTTCATGTTGCTGCCGATAACACCGATAATGGCGACCCGGCGGGTGGTCATGCGGGCACTGGTGTTGAACGTTTTTTCCAATTCTTCGATACATGCCTTGAGTGTCGAACACTTTTCCGATACATAATGGGTAATGGTATTGGCGTTGGTATTTTTGGCAATATAGCTGATCTTGTGTTTGGAAAGAATTTCCGTAATGCGGTGATCGTAGCCGCTCTGACCGACCATTTCCGAGTCAAAAATTTCGATCGCCACAATATCGTTGCGGCCGCAGATCATGTCGATCCGGGGCGTGGGCGATACATAGTTGCGGCTGATGAGTGTGCCGGGGTGTTCCGGATCAAAAGCATTTTTTACGCGGATGCTTATATCGTTGCGTTCCATCTCTTTGGAGGCTTTCGGGTGGATGGCTTCCATAGCCATATCCGCAAGCTGATCGGCTATATCAAAGTTGGTGTAGCCGATAGTTTTGACTCTGTCGGCACCCATAAGTTTGGGGTCGCCGGTGGAGAGATGGAATTCTTTGTGGATGATACCTTCGCAGGCGTGGGTGACCACTGCCAGTTTGCTGAATGTTATTTCGCTGTAACCGCGGTCAAAACGGTTCATGATGCCGTCGGCACATTTTACATAACCTGTAACAATAGGCATACATTCGGCGAAATTCAGGCCGTTGAGGTGCCGCATGATGTTTTCTTCGATGCTTTCGGATTCATTTTCCTTCCAGCCGGAGAGGTCGATGAATACAGCATTTACTCCATGCTTACGCAGTATCTCCACGGCGTTGAACGCACTGTGGGCTTCGCCGACCGCACTCAAAAATTCGCGGGTGGCGGGCAGGTAATCTTCCGGACGGAAATGTCCGTAAGTACGCAGTTTAAGTATGTTCCGCAAGCTGTCGCGGATGCCGTCCATACGCTCGTTGACAAAATTGTCGGCAACCGTCTGATCCAGGCCGATGCTTTCAAAAGAGCGGTTGTATTCGATCATGCGGTTGCGGGTTTCCGCGAGTTTAAGTTCCCAATCGCTGTCGCCGGCGGCGAACAAGCCGTAGATACCGGGGGCACCGGTCTTTTTATCTTCCAGCAGCAGATTGGTGATCCCGCCGTAAGCGGAAACTACGAAAATACGGTTGTAAAGTTCCACTCCGGAACGCTTGCCGATAAGGATGTTATCCATAAGCTCGCCGAAGCGGCTCATGGAAGTACCGCCGATTTTTTCTACTGTATGCAAATTTGCCATCGTTATTAAATATCCTCTATTCTGAACATGTTGATTTTTTCGGTTACAAAGTCGAGTTTCGCAATTTCGTCCAACGCCTTCTGCATGGCATTTTCAGGTGTTGCGTAGGTTACGATCAACAGCGGAACCAGTTCGTCTGCTTTGCCTTCCGGCTGCATCAGGCTGGAAATGCTGATTTGATTTTTGGCCAGTATATCGGTAACTCTTGCTACCACACCGGGCTGTTCTTTTACGGTCAAACGCAAATAGAAACGGCTCAAAACTTCGTCGGTATTGACCAGTTCCACATCCTTGCTGCCGGCACGGAAAGCCGGAACTCTGCGGACACTGCCGTTGGCAATATTCAATGCTACATCCACCACGTCGGCAACCACCGCACTGGCAGTTGCATCACGACCGGCACCGCGGCCGTAGAACAAAGTCTGACCGACGGTATCGCCTTCGATCATCACGCCATTGAATACGCCGGAAATGGCTCCGAGCATACTGTTGGCAGGGATCAGGGTCGGAGCTACGGAAATACGCACCGCTCCGTCAATATTCTTGATGACCGCCAGCAGTTTGAAGCGATAGCCGAGTTTGCCCGCCATGGTCATATCCAGCTGGGTGATATTGCGGATGCCTTCCACGGAAACTGCATCCAGACCGAACCATTTGCCGTAAGCCAGACCGGCAAGGATCGCCGCTTTGTGGGCGGTATCAAAGCCATCGACATCCAGCGAGGGATTGGCTTCAGCATAACCCAGAGCCTGGGCGTCTTTCAGCACCGGTTCAAAGGCGGCACCTTCAGCTTCCATGCGGGTGAGAATATAGTTGCAGGTACCGTTCATAATGCCGTACATGCGTTCGATGTTGTTGGAAACCAAACCTTCACGCAATGCCTTGATGACCGGAATACCACCGGCAACACTGGCTTCGTAATAGAGGTCGCAGTTGTTGGCTTCCGCCGCGGCAAAGAGTTCGGCTCCGCGGGTGGCAAGCAACGCTTTGTTGGCAGTAACGACTGCTTTGCCGGCGTTGAGAGCTTTAATAATAAAATCTCCGGCAATGGTCGTGCCGCCGATAAGTTCCACAACAATGTCGGATTCGGCAATAAGTTCGTCCACACTGGTGGTCAGCAGTTCTGCCGGAACTTTTACCCCGCGGTCGGTGGTAATATCTTTATCGGCGATCCTGACCAGTTTTACATCTACATTTGTCCGCTCAAATATGACATCGTGATTTTTAAGCAGATTGTTTGCCGCACCGGCACCGACGGTACCAAAACCGATGATACCGACTTTTACTGTTTTTCCCATCTTGGATTCCTGTATGTTAAAGGTTTACATTACAATATCGCAATCATGATAATATATCACATAAAGTGCTGTAAGGAAAATATTAAACGCTGTTTTTTCAGGTTTTTTTGTGTTTTTATGGGCGTTTATACAAAAAGGACCGGTTCAGAACGGCATTGCACCGCTCCGAACCGGTTTTACGGGATGGGAATCCAATGGGGGATCCGTTCTTTTAGATGCGTTTTCCGGGATTTTGTTGCATTGATCCTGAAAAAAATGAAATTTTTTTACAGAGGTAATATCAAAACTCCTTAAAAGCCGTCAAAGGCATACCCTTCGCCATGCTGTGGTTTTGCTCTTTGCCTTTGTTTTGAATGATTTTTGAAATTGCTTTACAATTTCTGATTTTTGGTATTCAATTCTATCTTGCGTAAAAATTCTGCCACTTCGTACCAGTTATCCGGGCGAACATCGGGATTTTTTGCCAGCATCCGGTCAACAAAGTCAGACAGCCGTTCGTCGAAAAATCCCAGCCGCGACTTCAACGATTGCGGTTTCTCCGAAAGTTGCATTTGCAGGACTTCTTCCATATCCAGCGAAAACAGCGGCGGCTCTCCGACAAAGAGTTCGTAGAGCATGGCTCCGAAACTGTAAATATCGGTCTTGGCTCCGATTTTTTCGTATTCGCCCCGCACCAGTTCCGGCGGCACATAGAGCGGAGTTGCCATAAGTGAATCGATTTCAGTTGTGTCGTTACCGAAATGAGCCTGCCCCAGATCGGCAAGTTTCGGCTCGCCGCTGGCAGTCATGAGTATGTTGGCTGGTTTTATATCGCCATGAACCAGTTTTACCCGCCGCCACGCGTATGCGAGAGCTTCGGATATACGGGCTCCTATATGCAGAGCTTCAGCAAAGTCCAATGCTCCGAAATCATCCAGCTTTTTCTCCAGAGTTTCGCCTTCCACCAGTTCCATGGCAAAGTAGCAAATGCCGTTTTCATCCACCCCCGCTGCAAGAGCCTGCACTATATTGGGGTGCGTTACCCGTGCTACCGCCCGGGCTTCGGCAAAGAATTGTTCGAGGTGTTCCTGATCGTCCAGATGTTCTTGCAGGATCAGTTTCAAGGCTACATCCCGCCGCAATAAAGGCTGTTGGGCTACATATACTGCACCGTTGGCTCCGCGTGCCAATTCTCCTATAATGTGGAAATCACGCACCGTATAACCGGCAAATTCTCCCTTGTAGCGTTCGCCGCACGCCGGACAGATACCTGACGCAAGATTTATTTGCATGGTATCGGCAGTGTGTTGGCATTTGTCGCAACAATAAAGCATGATTCATTCTTCCGATTTCTTTTTACGGGGTGTACGCTTTTTTCTGACTGCCGGTGCTGCTTCCAGCATCGGTACAAATACCAGTGAATTATCCTGCAATTCCACATTTATAACACTGTTATCGGTCAAAGTGCCTTTCAGTATTTCTTCCGACAGCGGATCTTCCAGATAGCGTTCAACCGCCCGCCGCAGCGGTCGGGCACCGTATTCGGGCTCAAAACCTTTGTCGAGCAGAAAGTTGAGTGCTTCTTCTTTGCAAATGAGCTTTATATTGCGTTCTTTAAGCCGCCCTGCCGCTGATTCCACTTCCAGATTGATAATGTTCATCAAGTCGGAGCGTTCAAGTTTGCGGAATACTATGCAGTCATCCACGCGGTTGAGGAATTCGGGCTTGAAATATTTTTTTGCCACCGACAGAAGCCGTTCGCTGTCTTTAGCAGAGGCACTCTGACTGCTGTCGCTGAATCCCAGCGATGAGGTCTTGGCCAATAAATCAGCCCCCACATTGCTGGTCATTATTATTACCGTGTTGCGGAAGTCGATTTTTCTGCCGAGTGAATCGGTCAGCTTGCCTTCTTCCAATATCTGCAAAAGCATGTGTAATACATCGGGATGTGCCTTTTCGATCTCATCGAACAACACCACCGAATAGGGATGGCGGCGTACCCGTTCGGTCAACTCACCGCCTTCGCCGTGACCCACATAACCGGGCGGCGAACCAACCAGACGGCTGACATTGAATTTTTCCATATATTCAGACATATCCACCTGAATAAGAGCATCGGCAGAATTGAACATGAATTCAGCCAACGCCTTTGCCAGCAATGTTTTGCCGACCCCCGTGGGCCCCAGAAAGATGAATGATCCGATCGGGCGGGCGGGGTTTTTCAAGCCGGAACGCGACCGGCGGAGCGAACGGGAAATACTTGATACTGCTTCGTTCTGACCGATAACGACTTTCTGCAAGGCTTTTTCCATATTCAGCAAACGCTGACTTTCGCTGGATTGCATCTGCTCCAATGGTATATTTGTAAGCATGGCAACCACCCGGGCAATGTCGCCGGTGTCGATCAGCGGACAGTTCCCCTGCTGTGCTGCTTTATGCGAGGCGATAAGTTCATCGAGTTTTTTGCGGGCGGTGCGTTCCTGATCGCGGAAACATGCCGCCTGCTCAAACTTCTGTTCGGCAATCGCTTTTTCTTTGGCTTCGGATGCGGTCTTGATTTCCAGTTCCAGATCCGATGTATCCGGCGGTTCCGGGGTATGGCTGATCCGGGCGGCGGCTCCGGCTTCATCCATTATATCAATGGCTTTGTCGGGCAGGAAGCGGCCGGAAATGTAGCGGTCGGCAAGTTTTACTGCACTTTCTATGGCAGCATCGCTGTATTTTACATGATGATGGTTTTCGTAAGTTTTTTTCAACCCCTGAAGGATTTTTATTGCTTCGGAAACATCCGGCGGATTTACGATTATGGATTGGAAACGCCGTTCCAGAGCCGCATCCTTTTCTATGCCTTTGCGGTATTCATCCAGCGTGGTAGCTCCCACACATTGCAGTTCACCGCGGGAGAGGGCGGGCTTTAAGATGTTTGCCGCATCCATAGTTCCTTCGGCACTGCCGGCACCTACGATGGTGTGCAGTTCGTCGATAAAAAGTATGACATTACCGGAAGAACGCACTTCTTCGATCACCGACTTGATCCGTTCTTC
>SUVS01000058.1 GCA_015061885.1 Lentisphaerota bacterium | reverse complement strand
GTTTTTATGAGCAATATGTATAATTTGCCGCCGGAAGGCGGGCAGGAAACCTTCTGGAGTATGGGGCATTTCCCGGAACGCTTTCAATTTGTTATATTCCGCAACTGGAACCGGGTGCCGGTTGAGCGTATTTCTTGGGTTTTGCAGACAACTCCGCAGCAGATATTGCTGGAGGCTGCCCGGCTTGGCTTGCGGGAGTATTCGGCTGAACAGTGCAACCGCTGGATGCAGCGCGGTTATTTGACGATCATCCGTGATAACTGGCACATACTCAATTACCGCCAGCTTATTGAACTTCTTGATGTTGACAGCAGCAAACTTTACCGGATATTGACTGAAGAAGACTTTATGTTTCACAAGATGGGCAGTTTCAAACCTCACTGTCCGGATGTATATTGGAGTGAACTCTCTGAAGATTCCTTACAGAAAACCGCCCGGATTGCAGAACTCATTGCACCGCTGACTGCCAGCAAGGCCGCCGTATATGAATTCGATTTTATAAATGAGTTGGAAAATCCTGCAGCACAAAAGCTTGAAGCACTTGGCGGTAATTCCGAAGAACTGCGTTTGATCTACAGCTATTGTGCTCCTTTTGGCGATGTATTGCTGCCAGGTACCGCCGATCCGTTTCCGGAAGGTTTGCTCGCACAATATCAGGCAAGCGGTATCAATGCGGTTTGGTATCCGATACTGCTTTCAAGTCTGACGCCATGGACAGGAGATGAAGATTATTCCGAAAACTGGCAGCTCCGGCAGCAGACCTTGCGTAAACTTGTGGAAAAGCTTGCCAGATACAATATCAAATTTTTCGGTTATCTCAACGAACCGCGTGCTTTGCCCCGGGAAATCGCCGACCGCCACCACGGCTGGTGTGGCCCGGAACACCGCGACGGCAGCGGCAGACGGGCACTTTGTATAAACAACGAACAGGTATATTCAGCGTTATGCAAAGGTATACACGACCTTTGCAGTGCAGTACCGGGCATCGGCGGGTTTTTCACTATTTCTATGAGCGAAAACCTTACGCATTGTTATTCGCACTTCAAAGCGGATGGCTGTCCGGTATGTTCCAAACTGGAAAATCCGGTCGAAAATATTGTTAAAGTCCATCAGGCACTTTGGGACGGTATAAAATCTGCTGGCAGCAATGCCCGGCTGATCGCATGGTCCTGGGGATGGCAAAAGCCGTGGGATTTGCAGATATTGGATAAACTGCCCGGAGAAATCGAACTTATGTGCGTTAGCGAAACAGAGCTGGAAACTGATTGCTGCGGTATAAAAGGCAATATTATTGATTACTCCATAGCCCACCCTGGTCCCGGTCCGGTAGCTCCGCGTTTGTGGAATTATGCTAAAAAACAAGGTAGAAAAATTATCGCCAAGATCCAGCTTAATGCCACTTGGGAGTTGAGCTGTCTGCCCTACATACCGGTTCCGCAGCTGGCAAAACAGCATTTGACCAATCTGGAACAATGCGGTATAAGAGATTTTATGTTGAGCTGGACTTTGGGCGGAGCGCCGGGCGGAAATCTGCCGCTTACGCAACAGAGTGTAAGTGCATGGTGCAGAAATATCTCTGAAAAACATGCTTCGAGCATAGAGAAAGCCTGTTCATGCTTTTCGGAGGGGTTTTCCAAATTTCCGTTTGATAACACATTTCTTATCTACCGGGGCCCTCAGAATTTCGGTTGTGCCAATTTGCTTTATGCTGCACCCGGCAATCGGCAGGCAACTATGGTGGGATTCTGTTTTGACGATCTGAAAACATGGACGGGCAACTGGCATTATCCGCCGGAAATCCTTGAAAAAGTTTTTATGCAAATGGCAGAAAAGTGGCAGCAAGGCTTGAAAATATTGCAAGGCATTTCATCTGAACTTGCCGACAATTCATCATTTGCAGAGTTGTACAACATAGCAGAAAGTGCCTGGTGTATATTGCAGAGCTCCGCCAATCAGACAGCGTTTTATAATCGCCGTGACCGGCACTGCGGCAATCCGGCAGAAATGCCAAATCTCATAGAAAACGAAATCGAACTGGCAAAACTCATGATAAAATGCCAGCAGAAGGATTCCCGTATCGGTTTTGAAGCCAGTAATCATTATATGTTCGGCGAAAACAATCTGCTTGAAAAAATCATCAGCTGCCAATATATTCTGAACTCGTATGTTCAATAAACATACTTTTGTTATTATGGTGTAAGCTACATTGTTCTGGGCTGCAATCTGCTGCGGAGTAATACCTCGGCGGCTTGCCAGAGTTAACAGATAATTGATCTGTTTGGGACTCGCTGGAGTACTGCCTTGAACCGGCTGATTCGGAGTGTTTACAGGCGGATTGTTTCCGCTCTGCAAGGGACTTTTGCCGTGCAATTCAGCTTCAACAGAACTCCGCACCGATCGATGAAGTTCCACCGGTGAAGTTTGCGAAACAACTTTGCCCAGCACCCGCAGGACATCATTCAAAGTTTTCTTCTCAATTCTCATTTTTACCTCCTTTTTACCGTGGGCGGTTGATGATGATTACCGGACGATGCTGCCGACAATGCAAAGTGATATAACGCTTTCGTACGGCAAAAAGACTTTGATTATTGATGCCAAGTGTTACAGTAAAAACACTCAAAGTCAATATGATAAGCGGACGATCCATTCAGGCAATCTCTATCAGATTTTTACCTATGTAAAAAATAAAACTTTGCAAGATGGTTTTACCGATCACGAAGTTTCCGGATTGCTGCTGTATGCCAGAACCGCCGATGAAATCCAGCCGGATGGTGATTTTTCTATGAGCGGCAATAAAATTTCTGTGAAAACTCTTGACTTGAACCAGCCGTTTGCAACAATAGCAAAACAGTTGGATCGAATTGCAGAAGAACGATTTGGAGTCTCAAAAATGAATAATGGGGAAGAAAATGCTTTATAATATTTATTTCAGCCCGACGGGCGGTACGAAGAAGGTGGCGGATATTTTGGCTGGCAATCTCGGGGGCGAGGTTTGCGAGGTGGATGTTTGCCGTGATATTGAAAATATGACTATGCAAGCGGAGGATGTTTGTCTGGTTTCGGTTCCGTCGTTTGCCGGACGGGTTCCGCAGATTGCCATTGAGCGGATCAAAAAGATTTCCGGCAATGGGGCGAAAGCGATTTTGAATTGTGTTTACGGCAATCGGGAGTGGGATGACACTTTGACTGAACTTCAGGATGTCCTTGAGAATTGCGGATTTGTTTGTGTGGCGGCGGTCGCTGCTGTCGCTGAACACTCCATCTTCCGGCAGTTTGCCGCCGGGCGTCCGGATGCTGACGATGCCCAGGAGCTTGCGGAATTTGCCCGGAAAATCACCGGAAAACTTGATAGCGGCGTGTTTGGCAAGTTGAAACTTGCCGGAAATCATGGGACATACAAGGAACTTGCCAACATTCCTTTTAAGCCCGAAGCCAATGAGAACTGTGACCGTTGCGGGATTTGTGCGGCAGGTTGTCCCGTTGGAGCAATCGACAAAAGCGATCCCCGCAAAACCGATAAAAAACTCTGCATCAGCTGTATGCGCTGTCAATCCATTTGCCCAAAACACGTCCGCGACCTTGATCCGGCTTTCATGCAAGCCGCCGCCGAAAAAATGGCTCCCAAGCTCTGCGGTCACAAGAAAAATTATTTGTTCCTGTGATAAATAATTGAGTCGCCCGGAAAAATTGTAAAAAGTGCAATATCCGGGCGAGTTTAATTGAGAATTTCAAAACTGCCAGTTTTGCATTGGATGTTTTTTGATTGGAAAAATCCTCCACGATTTAAAGGCCAATTAGAATCATCATGCTGCTTGCGTTCAACTTGGCCCCGATAATTTTTATTTTCATGGCAGATCACTTGCGTTTTTTGGGGGGGGCAGATGATACAATATTTCCCTGTAAAGTCCATTCCGGCACTTGCAATCAGGATAATAAGGAGTATATTGACGTTGTTTCAAAAAAAATTGTCCAGTCTTTAGCATAGTTATCAATATAATCAAAAACATAAAAATGGAGCCGTAAAATGTTGAAAGCAATTTTTTGTATGATCTTATTTGTGGTCATGGGGTACAATCTTTTCGGTAACGATGAAGCTTGTAAGGCTGTTATAAAAAAATTCTGGAATGCATATTCTTTTGTCAAAACAGAAACTTTCAGATATACCACCAAAAATTTTATTGAAATTTCCCGCAACAAAAAAATGACCCGGGTTGCCGCTGAAGAGTATATCAGAGATTTTAATAGATACAAGGAGCTTGTAAGAAAAAAGCAATATGCCGAAGCTATGGCTCTGTTTAAGAAGTTGCTTGACCAATCTTCTGTTAAAGTAGTGAAGCGTGATACGAGGACATTTGCACAACTTTCGGAAAAAGAAAAACAACAATCCATACAATTCATGGAAATGAGCCTTAAGCCCAATAAATATCAGGCCAAAAAAGATAAGTCTATGAAAATAGTCCAATTGTCAAATAATGGACGCAACGCCTCGGCTGCTGTTACTTTTCTGGACCCTGTCGATAAAACCGTAACAGTAAAAGTATCGCTGGTAAAGTTAAAGGGCAAATGGTTGATTGACAGACTTGAACATAATTAAAAACAGGCTGTGGTTTGGGTTCAGTCCTTTTCCTGTCTATTGAAAATAAATTTTTCAGTCAGTATTCTTCCGGCGGCTGGATTGGATGATTTCCGGTCGCTTTTTTCTTTATTTCCTCAAATTGCCGATTTTCAAAAAGAACAATTTTATGAAAATTCGGTTATTGGTAAAAAACTATTTTTTTTGCCTTGAATTCTCTTTTCAGCGTTTCTGCCAGTCTGGCTTTGGCTACGGCCTCCTGCAAGGCGTTGCGGATGGCGTTTTTCAATGTTTCATCCAATGGCAGTGCGGTATAAGTTATTGCTGTTCTGCCGGTCAGAAAAAGATGTTTGCCGCCGGTCAGCAGCCAGTAGTCATCATCTAAACGGGTTCGTTGGATATTACCGGAGTGAAGTTCTTCAAGGATGGCGTTTTCACTCAAATTTTCGGCAAAATTTTTACGCACAGTTTCCGGCGGCATGGCTTGCTGTAACGCCGCAAGAGCCTGATTTACTTTAGTGCGGTCGGCAAGTTTGAATACCCACACTTTTGACAGCTCAAGTTTGATTCTGCGGAATATATCCATATTGCGGTAGTACCAGTTCTGCACATGTTCATCGGTGATTGGTGAAGTTTCGCCATAACGCCTTATGTACCAACGCATGACAGCTTCGCTCAACTGGTTGTTGAGTTTTTCCTGCTCGCGGTCGAGCCAGCTTTGTCGGGTAAGGTTTTCCCGGACAAGCATTGATTGAAAATCCTGTCGGGCGGTCGCCGGCATCAGCAAAAGCGAGTGTTCCAGAAATTCTCTGGTTCGGGCCGCAGAAAGTTCTATGTTTTCGGCGGTACACAAAACGATCGTGGCGGCGGCGGCAAAGTTTTCCTCAACAGCACTTTTTATATCGCTTCTGCCATTGGCAAGTTTAAGTGCTTCGGCGTAAGTAAAAAACCTTCCGGCAAGGCTGAAATAATAATTTTCTCCACTCCCCTGAAGTGTTGCGGAAAAAATAAAAAGAAATACCGACAGGATATATAACTTCATAAAATCAGGGCTTTTTTACCGCCGGTGCCGGTTGGGATGCAGGCTTGTTTGCGGCGGCTTTTTCTACTGCCTGTGCGGCATCTGAACGCATCTTTTCAAGATCAGCCTTACGCTGTTTTATATCGTTATGGAGCTGTTTTGCCGCCGGATATTTAGCCGCCAGCGGCACAATAAAATCCAGTGCGGCTGTGAGTGCGGGTATGGTATCGGCGGCGGCAAGCGTTTGAGCCGCTTTGTGTAAAACGATCAGGTTTTTGAGTTCTTCTTCCAACAGCCGCAATTGGGGCATAACGGGGAATTTGCGGCGTTCACTGCGGATATATTTCAAGCCGTCTTCCAGGCGGTTTTCATCAACATAATGCTGGATTTTTACTGTGGCGATATTACCGATGATCCGGTCACGCATTTCCATAAGGTCGGCGTCGTCGGAATCCAGAGCAAGAAGTTTGTCAATGATCACCAACGATTCGCTGTAACGCTTGAATTTGAGTGTTTCATAGAGCCGTGCTGTCAGTTCCGCCCGGGCAATGGGCGGATCGGGGGCTTTGTTTTCGGAACACCCGCCAATCAGCAGCAGAAGTGCAAACGACAATATAAGCGAACGATAGAACATAATGACTTATCCTTAAAATTCCATACAAATTGATTACAGAGGTGCTTTTGCACCTTCGCTTATATACAATAGCGGTAAAAGTGTACTCTTGCAATCAAAAATCGTTAAAAAAATGTTTTTTTTGCAGTAAATATTTGCAAAATAGGCATGTTGGCGTTATTTTAAAGACTTTGAAGTTGCAGTCAGGCCCCATGTTGTGATTTATGGGCTTGACACCTGACTGTGCGGGAAATGGTTTTTTGCTGAAAGTCTGCAAAGTTCCCGGCTTCGCAAAATAATTTTTTAAGAAAGGGATAGATCAATGTCTACCGCAAGTCAAGCCAAGCACAAGTTCTGCCGCCGCGTCGGTCAGTGCCTGTGGGGCGACCCCAAATGTCCGAGCGTCAAGCGTCCGTATCCGGCTGGTCCTCATGGTAAAGGCCGTCGTGCCAAGCTCTCCACCTACGGAACCTTGTTGATGGAAAAGCAGAAACTCCGTAACCACTATGCCATCAGCGAAAAGCAGCTGCGTATCGCTTATGCCAAAGCCAAGGCCGGTTTGGGTCAGACCCACGAACGTTTGTTCCGTTCTCTGGAACAGCGTCTGGATGCCATGGTTTACCGTGCCGGTTTTGCTCCGACCATCTTTGCTGCCAAGCAGATCGTCAATCATGGGCATATTCTGGTTGACGGCAAGCGTCTTGACCGAGCCAGTGCTATTGTAAAGCCCGGCAGTGTCATCACCATCAATGCTGAAAAATCTCCGGCTATTGCCGAAATGGCAAAGAAGAGCAACAGCACCGTTCCCGCTTATATGGAAGTGGATCTGGAAGCTCTGAAAGCCACTCTGGTGCGTGAACCGAATCTCGACGAGATCCCGGTCAATGTCCAGATCATGAGCGTGATCGAATACTACGCTCGCTAATAGCTTATGCGTTCAGGAAAGCGGCAGTTTTACGACTGCCGCTTTTTTTGTAAAATATTATGCTGAAAAACTTTATAATCAAAGAATTTTCCAACTGGCATCCGCTTGAACTGGTGTGGATGAGCTTCTGCACGGTTCTGACGGTCGGGTTGTCGTATTATCTTGGCGATACCGTTTTCGGTACGGCGGCGGCAGTTACCGGAGTGCTTTACAGTTTGTGGGCGGGCAAAGGAAAGTTATCCTGCTACTTTTTTGGTATATTCAACAGTTTTGCCTACGGCTTGATAGCCTTCAAAGCAACACTTTACGGCGAAGTGATATTGAATTGGGGATGGTATTTTCCCATGATGTTTGCCGGATTGTTTTGCTGGAAAAAACATCTGAAAAAAGATGTGCAGGAAATCATCAAACGCAAATTGAGCTGGCAATACCGTCTGCTTACCGCCGCAATCGCCGCTGTTGCAACTGCCGCCGTGGCATTTGGATTGTATAAAATGGGCGATCAGGCTCCGGTACTGGATGCTTTTACCACGGTGCTTTCGGTCATTGCCATGGTTCTGACGGTCAAACGGTGCGTGGAGCAGTGGGCTTTGTGGACGATGGTCAATATTGCCTCTATATATATGTGGTATAAGGTGTATCTGACCGGCAGCGGCTCCATTGCAATATTGCTTATGTGGCTGTTGGCGTTGATAAACGGAGTGATTTTCTATTGCCTATGGCAGCGGGAGATGAAAAATGAGCCTCAACGAAAGTGATTTGACTGTGATCCTTGCCGACGGAGCGTTCCCTAACGGCAGGGAAGCTCTGGAGTATCTGGAAAAAGCCGACCGGGTGATCTGTTGCGACGGAGCCGCCCGCAGTCTGGTGGCGTACGGCAGGGAGCCGGACAGGATCGTCGGCGATCTGGACAGTTTATCCGAAGAATTCAAAAAACGCTTTGCCGACCGTATAGAGCATGTCAGCGAACAGGAAAGCAACGATTTATCCAAGGCTTTCCGTTATTGCCGGGAGCAGGGTTATAAAAATATTGTAATACTGGGTGCTACCGGCAAGCGGGAAGACCACACGCTGGGCAATCTTTCGCTGTTGAGTATTTACGCTGAAAGCGTTCCGGAGATAAAAATCGTTACCGACTACGGATATTTTACCGTGGCCAAACAGCCGGGGGTGTTTGAGTCATTTCCCGGTATGCAAGTATCCATTGTGCCGTTAAACGGTGTTGCCGTGGTAAGTTCAAGCGGTTTGAAATACGCTATGGATAAACTTGAACTCAAACTCTGGTATCAGGCAACGCTCAACGAAGCTCTGGCGGATAAATTCACGCTGGATTTTCCGGAAAATTGCGAACTTTTACTGTACCGGACATTCGCCCGGAAATAAGTTTTTTTGTCAAAAAACAGCGATATATTTGTTTTTTGGACGATTTGGAGTTATATTAAAGCACTTGTGATTTTACAGTTGCAGGTTTTTGTGGGGTTGAAACAACCTTGAAGTCAGTTAAAACATATCAAAAAACAAACAATGGAGTGAAACTGTGAGCTACACTGTACTTGTGTTTGTCAAACAGGTTCCGGACACCCAGAACATCACCGGCGATGCTATGAAGGCTGACGGTACCGTCAACCGTGCCGCATTGCCCGCGATCTTCAATCCGGAAGACCTCAACGCGCTGGAACTGGCGCTCCAACTTAAAGACCGTTACGGCGTCAAAGTCGTGGTCGCCACCATGGGTCTGCCCGCTGCTGCCGACGTTCTGCGTCAGGCAATGTACCGCGGTGCCGACGAAGGTATCTTGCTGACCGACCGTGCATTTGCCGGTGCCGACACGCTCGCCACCAGCTTTGCATTGAGCTGTGCCGCCAAGAAAGTCAAGTTCGATCTGATCCTCTGCGGCCGTCAGGCGATCGACGGCGATACCGCCCAGGTCGGCCCGCAGGTGGCTGAAAAGCTCGAACTGCCCCAGATCGCTTACACTGAAGAAATCATCAGCCTGGGCGATGGCAAAGTCGTGGCACGCCGTGCCATCGAAGGCGGTTACGAAATTCTGGAAAGCCCGCTTCCGGCAGTTATGACTGTTATCGACGCTAATATTCCGCGTCCGATGGCTGCCAAACGCATCATGAAATACAAGCGTGCCCGCATCAAGAGCGAAGTCGTCAAGGAACATGCCGATGCAAACTACACCGACGATGCCGCTATCGAAGCAAAGATGGCAGAACTCAAAAACAAGGGGCTGCTGATCGAAGAATGGACCGCTGCTGATGTAGAAGCCGACCTCGACCGTATTGGTAAGGCCGGATCTCCGACCAAAGTCAAGGCGATCGCCAGTGTTGTGCTGACCGCCAGTGAATCGAAAAAGGTCGAAGCTACCGAAGCCGGTGTTACCGAGCTTATTCACGAACTTATTGCTGATCATACTTTGGGATAATCAATTATGGCTGAAAAAATGGGTAATGTTTGGGTTTTCATCGAACACGAAGCCGGCAAGATCGCTGACGTGAGTCTGGAACTGGTCTGCAAGGCCCGTGAACTGGCTGACCAGCTCGGCCTCAAGGTCGAAGGTCTTTTGCTGGGTGATGAAAATGTGGAAAAATTTGTGCCGACTCTGTACAGCTACGGCTGCGATACTGTTTACATGGCTTGCGACAAGCGTCTGGAACCCTTCACGGTTCTGCCTTTCGCCAAGATCATCATGCAGCTGATTCTGGAACACAAGCCGAATATTCTGATGTTCGGTGCAACCATGAAGGGCCGCGAACTGGCTCCCCGCGTTGCATCTGAAAAACGCTGCGGTCTGACCGCAGACTGTACCGAACTGAAGATCGACGACTTTGAAGACGCTGTGAGCAAGACTGTTTATAAAGACAAGCTCATGCAGATCCGTCCGGCTTTCGGCGGTAACATTATCGCCACCATTGTCAACACCTGGGAAGACCCCCAGATGGTGACCGTGCGTGAAGGCGTTATGAAGATGGGTGCAGCTGATACCTCCCGCAAGGGCGAACTCGTGAAAGTGCCGGTGGTGCTGAACGATGTTGATACCGTGGTCAAAGTCATCGAACGCGTGCGTGAAGAAAAGACTGTTGACCTGAAGGGTGCCCAGATCATCGTAGCCGGTGGTTACGGTGTGGGTTCCAAAGAAAACTTCAAGCTCATTCAGGAGCTTGCTGAAGCTCTCGGCGGCGAAGTCGGTGCTTCCCGTGCGGCAGTCGATGCCGGCTGGATCGATCACGATCACCAGGTCGGTCAGACCGGTGTAACGGTGCGTCCGCGTCTTTACATCGCCTGCGGTATTTCCGGTTCGGTGCAGCACACTGCCGGTATGAAAGAATCTAAAAAGATCATTGCGATCAATACCGATCCGAATGCTCCGATCTTCTCGGTTGCACATTATTCGATCGTCGGTGACCTGAATGTGGTCATCCCGCAGATGATCAAAGCCTTCAAAGCCAAGGCGTAATGGAAAGGACTTCTGATCATGGCGAACTTTTATTCTGATAACCGCGATCTTGAGTTCACGCTGAACAACCTCGATTTGCTCGAAGCCGTTGCTTTGCGTGAAAACAATTACGAATTTGCCAAAGAATTTGAAACCGCTCCGGTTGACTACGCTGATGCGTTGGACAACTTCAACCGCGTGTTGAGCGTGGTCGGTGAAATCTGCGGCGACAATATCGAACCCCGCAGCCGTACCGTTGACCGCGAAGGTCCGCACTTTGCCGACGGCGTGGTGACCTATCACCCGCTGACCCAGGCGAACCTCGAAGATCTGCGTAAAGCTGATGTGTCGGGTGTTATGCTTGAACACCGTTTCGGCGGTTTGAACTTCCCGGTATCTGTTTACACGATGATGACCGAAATGGTCTCCCGTGCCGATGCCAGCTTGCAGAACCTTTTCGGTCTGCAGGACATCGCCGAAACAATTGCTGAATTCGGCAGCGAAGAACAGAAACAGCAGTATCTGCCGCTCTTTGCCCAGGGCAAAGTCGATGGCTCCATGGACTTGACCGAACCGGATTACGGTTCAGACTTGCAGGCTGTCAAACTGCGTGCATGGCAGGACGAAAAGACCGGTCAGTGGTACCTCAACGGTATGAAACGCTTCATCACCAACGGTTGTGCCCAGGTCCACCTGGTGCTCGCCCGTTCCGAAGAAGGCACCAGCGACGGTCGCGGTCTGTCGATGTTTATCTGCGAAGCATGCCCGCAGCTGGTGGTGCGTCGTATCGAAGATAAAATGGGTATCCACGGTGTTGCCACTTGCGAATTGCAGTACAACGATGTACCCGCCCAGCTCTGCGGTAAACGCCGTCTGGGTCTGATCCGTTACGTGATGAGCTTGATGAACGGTGCCCGTGTGGCTATCAGTGCCCAGGCAGTCGGTATTGCCGAAGCCGCTTACCGTGCCGCCCGTCAGTACGCTGCCGAACGCGAACAGTTCAAGAAGAGCATCGACAAATTCCCGGCTATCTACGATATGCTTGCCGGTATGAAGGCCAAACTTACCGCCGCCCGTACCTTGCTGTACGAAACCACCCGTGCGGTTGACCTGCGTACTGCCTATACTCATCTGGCTGAAGGCCCCAACGCAACTGCGGAAATCAAGGAAATGGCGAAGTATTACAACAAGCTCGCCGCTATCCTGACCCCGATGTGTAAGGCAATGGCAACCGAAAGCTCCAACCAGATCGCTTACGATGCAATCCAGATCCACGGCGGTACCGGCTTTATGCGTGACTTCAACGCTGAACGCTTCTATCGTGATGCCCGTATTACGAACATCTACGAAGGTACCACCCAGCTGCAGGTCGTTGCCGCTATCGGCGGCGTGATGCAGCGTGATGCCGATAAGCGTTTGAACGAAATGTTTGCTATCGAGTTTGAAGGCGAATCCGCCCGTCTGGCAGAAATCCTCAAAGGCCTGTATGCCAAACAGCTGGAAGCAGTCAAATTCGTTGCAGACCGCAAAGATGTTGCTTATCACGATCTGCACGCCCGCGACCTGGTGGAAATGGAAACCTATGTATTCGTCGGTATGCTGATGCTGCGCGACGCCAAGAAGTGCGAAGACCGTTTCGTGCTGGCCGAACGCTACATCCTGGACGCCCAGGCAGAGTTTGCCAAACGTTATGCCAAGGTAATGTCCGGCGACCTGACGGTGATCGACCACCATCGCGATGTGATTGATTACTGATAAAAGTTTTATCAGATCAATTAACAGCTGATTACCCCGCCCGGGATGAACAAATTTGTTCCGGGCGTGGTTTTGATTTAAATCCGGGGGATAACTTATCCGGAAAAAGAAAGGACAGCATAAGATGAACAACGCATATTTGGATATGGCAAAAAAAGTGATAACTGATCCGCAGATATTATCAGTGGTATCTGCCCGGCGTGCCCGTCAGCTTGCGTTGGGAGCCCGCCCGATGGTCAAGTGTGATTCGGAAAATCATCTGGATGTAGCTTTGCTGGAAATCGGTCAGGGTTTGATCGGTTACGAATTCGGCAGTGCGGAAGAAGAAGTTCAGGCAGAAGCCGAAGCAGCTGAAGCCGTTGCCGAAGCAGCCGCAGCTGAAGAAACAGAAGCCTGAAAAAATATTTTCAAAGGTGGAAAAGATGGAAAAACCGTTAGTGGGAATAGTCATGGGCAGTAAGAGCGATCTTCCTTTGCTGGAAGGTGCGTTCAAAGTGTTGGATGAATTTGAAGTTCCCTTTACAGCCCGTGTGATGAGTGCACATCGTACACCCGAGAAGGCGATGGAGTTTGCCTCGCAGGCACAGGCAAACGGACTTAAAGTGATAATCTGTGCAGCGGGTATGGCGGCACATCTTGCCGGAGTAATGGCGGCACACACGGTATTGCCCGTACTTGGGATACCGGTGGCAAGCGAGCCTTTCAACGGTTTGGATGCTTTGCTGGCAACGGTACAGATGCCTCCGGGGATACCGGTCGGGACAGTGACTGCCGGTAAGGCGGGAGCTAAAAATGCGGCATTGATGGCAGTGGCAATATTGGCATTGTCGGATGGTGAATTGCAGAAAAAGTTGCAGGATTTCCGCAAAGCCCAAACGGCCCAGGTGGAAGCGGCCGATGCCGAATTGCAGGCAATGCTTGCAAAATAATGTAACCGGCAAAAGAAATGTCGCAGTGAAAGTACAGTTTTATCTGGCGAGATACTTTTGCAAAGACATCTTTTTGAGAAAAAAACAGATTTTTTGCAGTAAAAAATTTGCATTCTCCTCAAAAAGGTGTATCTTAATAGTATAATCGATCTGGGGAAGTAGCTCAGTTGGCTAGAGCATCACACTGGCAGTGTGAGGGTCGAGGGTTCGAGTCCCTTTTTCTCCACCATCCTTCGCTAAAGCTACGGATGGCAAGCCGTAAGGATTGCTATCCGTAGATTTTTTTTGCTTGCAAAAATAAGCGGAGTGCGACGGAGCGGGCGAAGGATGCCCGGAATTTTATCCTCCGAAGTTTTAACGAAGGAGGAAGCACGTGCGACGGAGGGCTGAACGGCATTGCATAAGGATAAACCGATGTTTTACACTTACATATTACGCCGTATTTCCCCCAGACCAGCGTTATATCGGCAGTACAAGTGATTTAAAATCCCGTCTCGCTAAACACAACGCCGGAGAAGTTCCACATACATCCAAATTCAGACCGTGGAAAATCGAAACAGCAGTTGCGTTTTCATCAAAAGAAAAAGCCTATGCATTTGAAGTATATCTTAAAACACATAGTGGCAGGTCTTTCGCTAAACGCCATTTTTGATTTTTATCAAAAAATGCTTTTTTCAGTTGTAAAAGTTTATACTGAACAGTATATTACATACCACAATCTGATGCCGCAACGGAGTCATATATGGAAATAACAAAAATACTTGGCATTGTAGCATTATACTCTTGGGGGATGTGTTGGCTTGGTAATATAATGATCTTATTTTCCAGACCTCACAAGTGGTGTGAACTGTTAATATTTCTTCAATTTATTTGGCTCGTTCCTGGAATGATATTTGTGGAATACTTTGCCCCTAAAACGGAAATACAGTGGTATATTGGAACTTACGGATATCCTGTTTTACTTCTACCGGTACAGGCTTGGGCTTGTCGCAAGTTTTTTTCTTTATATAAAGAGCAAAAGCAGGAAAATGAAAAGTTTTTATATCTGACAATTTCACAAATTGTTACAATGTTCATGCTTTCTTTGCTTTGGATCATTTTGGGCTATGTACTCATTTGGTCTCAAGCGACATAATTATAAGGCGACTTTCCGGAAAACATCAGTGAAAGTTCTGTGCGTTGTTTTTTGGTGATTTTTGATTTTCAGAGGTTTTTTCTGAAATTCTATACCACTCCCCGTAAATCCAGTTTTACTATCCGTAGATTTTTTTTGCTTGCAAAAACAAGCGAAGTGAAACGGAGCTTGCGAAGGATGCCCGGAATTTTATCTTTTGAAGTTTTTTTCCGGTTTGCCCAACTGCCTTTTCGGGGGCAGGGCTTTTAATTTATGAAAGCGTTTATTTATCTTCGATATTTTCAATTTTGCGGTTGCCCGCCAACAGCAGCGGTATTACACAGCTGGTTGCCATCAGTGCCCCGATAGCGAACATGATGTGATAACGCGAATAACTTTTGCCGAAAATTTCAAACGAAAAATTACTTTTTTCCAACATTCTGGCACAAACCCCGCCAATATTTATCACTACTATCGTCCAAATACCCAGTACTACGCGGATAAAGCTGTTGTAGGTTGCCCGCCCCACTTCCGGAATGATCTCCAAACTGTAATTGACCACCAGCATACCATGTGTAAGACCTGCCATGCCGCTTATAATATAAACCGCAAAGACCGGAATCAACCCCAGAAACGGCGTCAGCAGATACAAAAACATACTCATACCCACAATAAACGAAAGCAGTGCCAGCAGTTTCCGGTTGCCTTTTTTATCGGAAACTTTGCCCAGTATCCAGAGCATGAAACAACTGATGACCTGTCCCATGATGAGCAATCCGTTGATCTTGAGCAAGCCGAATTTAAATTCGGTGATAAGAAAAATCGTTACAAATGTATTGAAAAGCGATCTTCCGCCTGTCCACAGAAGATAAAAAGCTATATAAAACCACAAAGCCGGACTTTTTATATTCATGCCCGTAAGTTTGCCTTTCCGGAACAGCGGCTTGATTTTCGGTTCGCGGTCGGGAATCTGCCAGATCAGGGTTATCGCCAGCACATGCGAAAGGGCCACGATCACGAAAATCCCCACTCCCGCAGCGGTCAGATTGCCGAAATTATCGACTATAAAACCGAACATGGCGGCAAAAACCGACATCCCCACCAGCGAAATAATACTTTTTACGCTCGAAAACCACCCCAGACAATTCACCGGCAGCAAATCGCCTATCCAGTTGTTTTCCACCGCAGTCTGAATCCCGGTGGCAGTTGCCATGATAAATATACCGATAATGAATGTCCAGAGAAAGAACCCGGTCATCCTGCCGGTTGCTCCGCCCAACACCGTCAGTGCCAGCAGAGTTCCGCCGCCCGCACCGATAGCCAGTGCTGCTGCCATAGCTTTTTTATTGCTTTTGAATATTTGCAGCAGCGGCACCGACAATGCCTGCAAAAAGTGTACCAAGCCTCCGAAACTGCCGGATATGGCAAGGTGCATATCGTTGCCGCCCAGCATTTTTATCATCATGACCTTCAAACCGCCCAGAGTCGATTCTTCACCACTGAAAAAGAGTTGTGCAAACCCCATGCGGTAGCGGGAGGCATTAAGATTTTTCTTGATTTCGGCACTTTCGTCCGGAGATGGCATATACTTTTCGCTCATACAATATTATTCCTGATTGGTCAGCCAGTCAAGTGTTTGGGCACTCAAAGCATTTTTAATAAAATCTTTTTCAAAGGGCATGAAAATAAATGAACCTTTATTGCGGTTGCAAATCGTGATAAGCGGCATTTGTTTTTCCACTTTTTTATTCTTCAGAACCGCTTCGGCACTCATTACCACGATACCGTTTTTCAAAATTACACTGCGGAAGGGAAGCTCTCTGGAAGTTGCCGCATTGACTTTGAAATTCACCGTCAGCGGGCAATCCATTACCGCAGTTACGCTTTTTACCTGTGCCGTTGAATGAGCCACTACGCCGGTCGGCGGAAAATCTTTGGGCCGCGGATGACCGGGTTTACGCTTTCTAATCGGGTCGAGCAGTGAAAAATCTCCTTTGCCGTCGCCGTCGGTATCTATATCGCTCATGATCGAACAGGTTACAAGCAAGCCGCCATTGCTGACATACTTTTCCATGCCTTCAAGCTGTTCAAGGGTAAAAATACGCGGCACATCATAAATAAAAATGCGTTTGTATTTTTTCAATTCTTCTGCATTGGCAAGCATACTTGCATCAATGACCGGAGTATCTGCCGGAAATTTGGCAAGAGTGCGTTCAAAGACGCCCGGTCGGAATTCCGGACTTTTTTCAGCTTTCACCAATGCGTATTCGATTTCTCCGGCAGAGAGTATGGTACTGACTGCCAATGCCAACAATACTGTGAGCTTTTTCATTTTATATTACCTGCTTTCTTTACCATTTCGATAAGTAATGCTTTTTCCTGTCCGCTTATTTCACCGGCGGCAGTACCGTTGCTGTTATTCAATTCGCCGAAATATCCGGTCAGCGTGCCGAATACGCCCAGTTTGCCTTTGCCGAAAGGTGCAATGGCAATGACCGGTTTCCCTTTCAGATTTTCCGCCATGATTTCCGCACCTTTTTTCAGAACCAGAGTGTAGTGGTCAAACTTGAATCCCGGCTGAAACTTCACGCCCCGGCTGTTTTTCAGCGTGGCATCAGCAAGCTGACGGTTTTTGAACGCTTTATCGGCAAACACTTCCGGATAATCCTTGTGTGCGGTATCCAGAACATTGTGGATGATTATAACGCCTTTGCCCGCTTGCATGGCACGCCGCAGCACCGGTACACCATCTTTGTAAAAATAAGGACTGGAGGGCTGCGGCACAATGATTACATCCGAACCGTTCACACAAGGGTCATCCAGCCGGGGGATCAGATAGGCGTTGATGTTGTCAGTATTGCTCAACGCCTTGAAGATGTTTTCCGCACCTGATGCACTCATATAAATACCGACTTTAAGCCCCGGTCTGCCGGGAATCAGCAGCGGCACTTCCGGATTCTGAATGGCACCTTTGAATTTATCCAATCCACCAAAGAGCTTCCGCTCGCCAAGCACCGGCTGAAATGCTGAAACTTTGTTTTTTTCGCCCAGAATAAGCACATAAGGCTCATTCTGATAAAGTGTGGAGATCTTTACGCCTTTTTTGAAAACATCCGCACTGCCGGAAGCAATCACATCGCCGGAGAGCAGATTACGCAGACAATATATTTTCCCGTCGGGCAGATTGACTTTAAGCAGTGCCGAAGCACGTTTTTCTGCCGGCAGTGCTATACATATAACCCCATCTTTTTCAGATATACTGTGGAGAACAAAGTTTTTGTTATTTTCCAGTTTTACAACCGCTTCCGGCAAAAGTTTATCCAATTCCGCAATCAGGATATTTTCTATGGCTTCCGAGTAACTTACCGGAATAAATGCCGTGCCGCTTTTGAGTTTTCCGGAAACCAGATTCGCTGAATTGCTCCATACTTTTTTGCCGTTGAGCCGGACAAATCCGGGGAGTTTACCGCGTTTTACACTTATACCGAAAAGCTCCGCTGTAATCTCCTTTTCCTGCGTCAGATCCCGCCGGGATATGGTTACCGGGGTGGCGATCCCCAGCAGTTTTCCGCCGAGAGCTTGATAGCGTTTGATACTTTCAATATATTCTCCGGTCATACCGGTACTCTGCTTTTCGGGCAGGATCAGGCAATCGAAATTCTTCCGCAGTTCTTCCGGGTCAAGCGTGATCAGACTGCCCGCCATGACCTTGACCGCCCCGTAATGGCGGCGGACGGCATTATATACACTCGTAACACAGCGGCTGTATTCATTGCCCGGATTGACCGGATTACGCAATATATTCGGCATACTCGAAGCCACCACCCCGATCCGGGCAAGCTGTCTGCCGCCGTACCAGTGATTGAGGGCATGAATGGTCTTATTTGCCTGTTCTCTGCCGAAAAAGAGCTGCATTACCGTCGGACTTTTGCGGCTGTAACCGGTGAAAAAATCGCCATGGGTGCCGGTAAATTCTTTGCTTTTCCGGTAGTGGGCACGCACGGTATCCACAAAGAATGGTGAACGCATTTCAAAAAGGTTTTTACTGTACGGGTGAAAGCTCTTGGTAAAGCTGATCGGTACATTCTGACCGCGATAAGAGGGGCCGTAACAGAGATAAGCATTTTTCAAAGTCTGATAGCTGTTTTCGTTGCACCAGACCTGATGGCAGTTTTTTTCATAAAAAAGTGTATCATAGCCCCAGACGGCAGAAAAGCTGTAATGCGATTCCGGGTCGTAATTGATGAACGCGGCTTTCATGCCGTATTTGGCGGCTTCGTCGATCAAAGCCTTGCTCCAGCGGCTCAAACTGTCGGTACGGTACAAATTAAAACGGCGGTTCCAGAGCGAACCGTCTTTGCCGTCGGGCATAGCTTTGCCGGTAAAGGGTTCGCCGAATTCTTTTACGCAATAATCGGAAAATTCTTTCAGTTCTCCGGCATGGGTATTACCGGCTTCCGCCCGGTTGATTTCGTGCAGAACTATCCCCGCCAGAGCGTCCGGATAATTCTTTTTGAAGCGTTCACCGATTTCCGCAATGCGTTTTTTCCAGTGTTGAGTGCCTACCGGTGTGGTACTCAACAGTTTTTTTCCTGATACATCATCCACCTTTGCCGGTGGTGTAATGACCGCCCAGACGCGGATCTTATGTTTGGCTGCCGCCGCCAGCAACCGTTCAAGGCAGTTTTCCGGCAGACTTGCAACCCGTTTACGGGTGGTGACTTTGCTGGTATAATAAATATGTTTATCGCCGTCAAAACATATATCCATATCAGTTGCCCCGGCTTGAGCGGCAGTTTCAATGATCTTTTCTGCCGGAAAATCCCCGCCGTCAGGAGTCCAGATACCCACCGGAGATGCCGGTGATACCCAGAAATTCATCACCTGCGGTCCATCCGGCAAGGCAGCCGATAGTGCTGCAGTCAACAGCAAAAATAAAAATACAACATATTTTTTCATAATAGCATCCTATCCGCTTAATCAATATTCGTAATAATAGCCGTTGTAATAGTAAGTACCCGAGGTAATTTCAAAAGTTTTTAATTAAAATACTGGAAAAAGTTGGACAAAGAGAGCATTTTATACTCTGGGTGTTCAAGCCGGAGGTAAAAATGAACCG
>SUVS01000093.1 GCA_015061885.1 Lentisphaerota bacterium | reverse complement strand
TTGCTCAACGCCGTGATTTTTTATGTATTGTAAATCCGGAATTACATCAGCGTGATTGCAAATGCCGTCAATAATTGGTCCCCGACTGAATTCTTTTAATCTTTCGCAAGGAAATTCCGGACATTCGTTGCAACGGGTGATTTGATGTTCTGCCGCACATTTCCGAAAACCGTTTTTGCACACCTGGCAAACATCTCGGACAAAATCAGACAAACAACCGTGGCACTCATCTGGAAATGCCGGACAAGCACCACAGTAAAGACCGCAAACAGATACACATTTTCCGTCTGGTTTCATCTTTATCACCTCGGTGTAATATACCTCTGAACCCCATTTTTTCAAATGACGGAAACAAAAAAGGCGGCAAGATTTCTGCTGCCCTCAAAATTGGTTGTTCGCAATTTTAATCAGAATAAAAATCTACTAAAATAGTTGTGTTTTGGATTTGACAAATCTTTTTCCGGTGATATATTAAAAATCAAACATCAGCCGGCAACTATTGTTTCCGGTTTTATTTTTAACAATAAACACTACCAATGTAGTAGAGTATAGGAGAAGAAATTATGAGTCTCGATCAACATTATCAACTGGAAACTCTGGCGATTCACGCTGGACAGGTTCCTGACCCGACCACCCTTTCGAGAGCGGTTCCGGTCTACCGGACTACGGCTTATGCGTTTAAAAGTTCACAACACGGAGCCAATCTTTTTGCCCTGAAAGAAAGCGGCAACATCTACGCCCGGCTGATGAACCCCACCGAAGATGTACTTGAACAGCGACTGGCTGCTCTCGAAGGCGGAAAAGCTGCCGTGGCAGTAGCTTCCGGCACAGCGGCGATTTACTTTACCATTACCAATATTGCCAAACAGGGAGACGAGATCGTTTCAGCAAATAACCTTTACGGTGGGACGTTTACCCAGTTCGATGCCATATTGCCCCAGCAGGGGATCAAGGTCAACTTTACGCCGCTGAACGACTTTACCGCAGTGGAAAGTGCCATCAATGAACGCACCCGGGCGATCTATATCGAAACGGTGGGCAATCCGGCTCTGGGAGTTGCGGATATTGAAGGATATGCGGAAATCGCCCGAAAATATCATCTGCCGCTGGTGGTGGATTCCACCTTTACGCCGCCAACACTGTTGCGTCCCATTGAACACGGAGCAAACATTGTCATCCACTCGCTGTCCAAATGGATAGGCGGACATGGCACTGCCATTGGCGGAGCGGTGATCGACGGCGGCAACTTTGATTGGAGCGACCCGAAGTTTGCTCTCTATAACGAACCCGACCGGGGCTACCACGGTTTGCGTTTTGCTCACGATCTGGGAGATTTGAATAAGATAGCTTTCGCTTTGCGGCTGCGGACAGTGGGTTTGAGAAATCAGGGCCCGACCCTTGCCCCGGATGCAGCATGGATTTTCCTGCAAGGCTTGGAAACGCTGCCGCTGCGAACCGCCCGCCACAGCGAAAACGGCATCGCGGTGGCAGAATTTTTGCAGAAACACCCCAAAGTAAGCTGGGTAAAATATCCCGGTTTTGATCCGCTGGCAGTCAAATATCTGCCCGATGGAGCCAACGGCATGGTAGTTTTCGGGGTACAGGGCGGTGCTGAAAAAGCACGGAAACTGGTGGACAGCGTAAAACTCTTTACCATCATTGCCAATGTTGGCGATGCCAAAAGTTTGATCATCCACCCGGCCAGCACCACTCATTCGCAGTTGAGCGAAGCTGACCAGCTGGCATCGGGGCTGGCTCCGGAACTTGTCCGCCTTTCCATCGGATTGGAAAATAAAAATGATATAATCAATGCGCTTGATGAAGCTCTGAAACTCATTTGAAAAACCGCTTGACCAATGGGAGAAAAGCTCCCGTTGTTTTATAAAAAAGGCAAGTCTGTTATTGTTCCGGACTTGCCTTTTTATTGTATAGGGATTTATGCTTCAAAAAGCCAGGTGGAGAGATATCTTTCTCCGGTATCCGGCAGCAAAGCAACGATGCGTTTGCCCGCAAACTCCGGCTTTTGGGCAAGCTCCAATGCCGCATAGAGGGCAGCTCCGGAACTTATACCCACCAGTAAACCTTCCTTTGCCGCTGCTTCACGGGCGGTTTTTCCAGCGTTTTCCGCTGAAACGGTAATGACTCCGGTAATAAGGTCAGTTTTCAGCACCTTCGGCACAAATCCGGCTCCGATGCCCTGGATCTTATGTGGCCCGGGAGTGCCGCCGGAAAGCACCGGGCTGGTATCCGGTTCCACGGCATAAATTTTTATATCCGGATTTTTTGCTTTCAGATACTCCCCGGTACCGGTCAGAGTTCCGCCCGTACCTACGCCCGCAACCAGAGCATCGACTTTGCCATCGGTATCCTGCCAGATCTCCGGGCCGGTGGTAAGCTGGTGGTACGCCGGATTGGCGGGGTTCTCAAATTGCTGGGGAATGAAGGAACCGGGATATTGTTTTTGAAGTTCAAGAGCTTTGGCAATAGCTCCCTTCATGCCGTCTGAGCCTGCAGTCAGCACGATTTTCGCACCGTAAGCCGCCGCAAGTTTGCGCCGTTCGATACTCATGGTTTCCGGCATGGTCAGAATAAGTTTATAACCTCTGACCGCTGCCACAAGTGCCAGACCAACACCGGTGTTGCCGCTGGTGGGCTCGATGATGAGAGCCCCCGGTTTGAGCTTTCCCGCCTTTTCCGCCGCTTCGATCATGGCGAAAGCGATCCTGTCCTTGACCGAGCCGCCCGGATTGAACGACTCGACTTTGACGACGACTTCCGCGCCACCTTGATTGAGCTTGTTGATCCTGACCAGCGGCGTGCCGCCGATCCGTTCCAGAACAGTGTTTGCAATATTCACAGTAATACCTCCTTATAAAGACTACTATTTTGGTTGTGTATTTAATGTACCACTGTCTGCATAAAAATCAAGCTGCACAATAAAAAAACTACTATTTTTGTAATCTTTCTTGAAAAATCCAGCTTTGCCAATATATTATAGTGTGAAGATAAACAATCAGAAGGATGACTATGAAAATTTCCACCAAAGGCCGCTATGGATTGCGGATATTGATCGATCTTGCTCATCACGAAGGGGATAAGCCCCGGCTGATCCGGGATATTGCCCAATCCCAGCAGATTTCAGAAAAATATATCAGCCGGCTGGTCATTGATTTGCGGAAAGCTCATCTTATTCGTTCCGTTCGCGGAGTCAACGGAGGTTTTCATCTGGCAAAAAAACCGGAAGAGATCACACTGCTGGAAGTCGTGGAAACTATGGAAGGGCCCATCGGCGTAGTCGATTGTGTTCACACCCATAACCACTGCGTCCGCCACAGCAGCTGCGGAGCCCGCACGATCTGGCAGAAACTCAACGAAAATATCCGCAATATGATGGCAGAAATCACTTTGCAGGAAATTTTAGATGCTTACGACCGATCCGGGCACACTGAAAATACGGATTATTGCATTTAACGCCCT
>SUVS01000092.1 GCA_015061885.1 Lentisphaerota bacterium | reverse complement strand
GATAAAAGTACTAAAATGAGTGCCGAAAATGCTGCCGGCTGCTGTGAAGCATTGAATAAATCCAAACTGGTCATTTTCGGGTTGGCTTTCAACGGCTGGGACAAGATTTTCAGCAATAAATCCATTGCCGCAAGTTTTACTGAATTCTTGCGCCGGGGCGGCGTGGTGTACTTCGGCAGTCAGACGTATGACTCGCTGTGTAAGGTTTCCGTTGCAGTGATCAAATATTGCCGCAGTATCAAGATTACTCCGTGGCAGAGTAATAATTACCTTAACTTTGAAAAAGGCGATAACGGCACTGTCTGCAAGATGGCAGAAGGATATACTGATTTCTGTGCAGATAACGCCAAATTCCTGCATGTCAAAAGATTCAAAAATGACCCTAAACTCTGGAAATCGCTGGTCGTTACCGCTAAAGGTACACCCGTAGCAGTTATTCAGGAAAATATCTGCGGAAAAGGTACTGTTATTTACAGCTATGATTTGAATATCTTCCGTACAGCCAATCACCCGATGCTCGATGCGCTGGTGAAAAAAGCTTTCGGCGAAGGCTCCGGTGCCAAATAATCAGGCAATACATATCTGCTGCTGAAAAATATTTATATTATTACTGAACCACCCGTTTAAGCGGCGGGATTCTGAAAACACGCCCTTTTTCGGATAGATTTGCGTAAATATGCAAACAAAAAAACGAAGAAAAGTTCTTCAGATTCCCCGTTCTCTGCGGTAAAAACAAATTTGATTCCAATTTTTTGAATATATATTGTTAAGAAAGGATTTTTTATGATCACCGCTGTTATTGTTGGTGCCGGTCATCGTGCACTTTGTTATGCTGAACTGGCAAAAATCTGTCCGGATAAACTTAAGATCGTCGGGGTGGCAGACCCGCTTGAAGACCGCCGGAGATATTGTCGGGAATATTTCGGTTTCTCTGAAGATATGTGTTTTGAAAATGCCGCAGAACTGGTTAAAAAAGGCAAGATCGCTGACGCCGTGATCAATGGCACCATGGATGCAGACCATGTGGCAACCACCATACCCTTGCTGGAAGCCGGTTACGATGTGCTGCTCGAAAAACCTTTTGCGACCAACATGCACGAAGTGGAAGCCCTTGATGCCGCTACCCGGCAGACTCAACGCAAAGTGATGATCTGCCATGTATTGCGTTATGCACCTTTTTATGCAGAAATAAAGAAGAATATTTTAGATGGCAAGATCGGCAAAATAATGCATATATGCACCGCTGAACATGTAAGTTACCATCATTACACCAGTTGTTTTGTCCGGGGCAAATGGAACAATACCAAAACTTGCGGGGCTTCGATGCTGCTGGCAAAGTGCTGCCACGATATAGATTTGATAACCTGGCTGATGAGCGGAGTTGCCCCGGTATCAGTTGACAGTATGGGCGGATTGTACTTTTTTAATAAAGCAAATGCACCGGAAAATTCCGGAACCCACTGTATGCTCAACTGTCCGTTGGAAAAAACTTGCGACTATTCAGTACGCCGTCTGCATCTGGAACATCCGCTGGCGTGGAACGCCTATGTGTGGCCATCTCATGCCTACACGCCGGAATTAAATAACCATGAACAGCGTTTGAAAGAGCTTATGCAGCCTGATTTTCCCCATTCCCGCTGCGTTTGGAAGTGCGACAACAACCAAATCGACCGTCAGAGCGTTATAATAACTTTTGCCGATGGAACTGTTGCCACTCACAATCTGGTGACCAACACGGCACGCCCCATGCGTAAGATACACATCGTGGGGACTGCCGGCGAGATCGAAGGCGTTTTTGACGATAATAAATTTGTGATCCGCCACCGTGATTTGGATCCGTCAAAAGAACATTGCGGCAACACCGAAGAAATGACCGATATAAATAATTGCGGAGATACTACCGGAATCACCGGAGATCATGGCGGAGGTGATTTGCGGCTGGCAATGGATTTTGTGGATCATGTTGAGGGCAAGCCTACCAGTATCAGCTGTACAACTCTGGCGGATTCGATCAATGGTCACAAACTGGTTTTTGCCGCTGATACAGCTATGGTGGAACACAATCAGGTGTTTTTTAAGGATTTTTCCGCAGAAAAAGAAAAGCGTTACTGATTTTTCAAGTATAGTATGTTATATGAGAAAATATAGTAATATGGAGTGCTTCTTGTGAAAAAATTATTGATATGTTTGTTTTTTTCTCTGCTGGCTCTGGCGTTAAGTGCCAATACGGTAACAGTTTTCGGTGTTAAAGGCACTATGGATCTGAAAAAATATCCGCTGGATGTCCGGGAATTCAAGATCGACAGCAAAACACAAATGACCGACGAAACGGTTTTACGCTGCTGCGAAGCGTTGGATAATTCCAAGCTGGTGATTTTCGGATTAAACTTCAGCGGCTGGCAGCAGATTTTTGGTAATCAGTCGATCGGCAACAGCTTTACTGAATTCCTGCGCCGCGGCGGAGTGGCATATTTCGGATTCCAGTCTTATGACTCGCTGAGTAAGGTTTCCGCAGCGGTGATCAAATATTTCCACAGTGTAAAAATTACTCCGTGGCAGCGTAATAATTACCTTAATTTTGCCCAAGGCGATAACGGCACGATCTGCAAGATGGCAGAAGAATATGCTACTTTTTGTGCCCCAGAAGCCAAATTCCTGCATATCAAGAGATTCAAAAACGATCCACGACTCTGGAAATCGCTGGTAGTTACCGCTAAAGGTACTCCCGTAGCAGTTATTCAGGAAAATATCTGCGGCAAAGGTACGGTCATTTACAGCTACGATTTGAAAATCTTCCGCGAAACCAGCCATCCGATGCTGGAAGCTCTGCTGAAAAAAGCTTTTGGCGAAAATATGAAAAAACAATCGCTCAAAGAACGCAACCGTATCAAACAGCAGGGCAAAACTGCCGGAAGTGCCAATGACGGTACTGTTATGGATCTGTCACAAGGCGGTACGATTGAGTTGATAAACTCAAAAAATGGTCAAAAAGCCTTATTCCCGACCCGGGTAACAGTCAAACGCCGCGGCAATATACTCGACATAACTTTTGAGAGTCATGCTCCATATCCCTCGGATGCCGCTAAAGCTCTCACCCTCCGTGATGGTGAACTCTGGAAAGATGAGTGCGTGGAAGTAATTCTGGAAAACACCATTCCCGGCAAAGGCGGCAACTATCACTTTATCATCAACCGTGCCAATACGATTTACGACAGCTGCAATGGCAATACGCTGTTCAACAGCAAAAATATCGTTACAACAGTTGATAACAAAGAAAAAAGCTATACTGTAAATCTGAAGATTGATCTTGCTGAATTGGATTTGGCAGACGCCCCAATGATCCGTGCCAACTTTGCCCGCGAGAATCATGCAAAAAAAGAATACAGCGGCTGGAAAAAGTCCGCCAGCGGCTTCAATAACCGGGAAGCTATGGGATTGCTGGCTAAAGATGCTGCTGCCCTTACAGCATTGTCAAAAGTTGCAGCTGACGGCAAATT